>CAKSNI010000131.1 GCA_934476025.1 uncultured Eubacteriales bacterium
AAATCTGATTTTCGCTCGAATTCAGGGAAGAATCGGAAGGAGCCGGTGTTTCGGCCTGCTTCGGGGTTCGCAGCAAGGTGAACCACACGACCACCGCCAGCACCACAAAAACCCCTGCCGTAATGCCGGCAGACATCAGCACATACCGCCGGTTGCGGGCCGTTTGCGGATCCGTTTTCTTTTTCTTAGACGCAGCCGATTTGCCTTTTTCGCTGCCCGTTTTTTCGTTTTCCTGCGGATTTTTCGGAGCGGAAACAGGGACAAAGTTTCCCGTTGTATCCAAAGCCGGAGCCAAATCCAGGCGGAACTCTTCCATGGTAGCCGTGCGGTTTTCCGGCAGAATCTGCAGGGCATTTGCCAAAGCCGCCAGCACTGCTTTGGGCAATGCGTCGGCAATTTTGGCCGGAACATTCATCCGGTCATCCTCCAGGCGTTCGGTGGCTTCCGGCAGATTGGAACCCATCAGCACCCGGAAAAGGGTGGCGGCCAGGCCGTATACATCGGTCGATTCGGTAATCGGTTCGCCGCGGTACTGCTCAATGGCGGCATATCCCGGAAAAATCTGGGCATTGATGGCCGTGCCGGACTGCCGCAGGGCAGCCGTTGAAAATCCGATCAGACGCAACTTTCCGTCCCGCCCGACCAAAATGGTTTCGGGCGAAATTCCCCCGTGGAGGATTCCGTTCTGATGCAAAGAAATCAGGGCGGTAATCAGCGGCATAAAGAGCGGACGGGCTGATTCAAAGGTCAGCATTCCGCCGTTGCGAAGCAGAAATTCCCGCAACACAATTTCGGAAGCCGCTACGCTGATCCGATAGGCGGTATTGTTTTCCTCTACCGTTTCGATCACCGGCAGCACCGCCGCCAGTGAAACCTCCTGCAATTTCTTCCCGAGGGCAAGAAAATCCATCAGGCCGGCGTTGAAGGCGTATTCACTGCCTTCTTTGGCATCCACGCTGTTATCCGGCCGGCGAAGGCTCAGCGGAACCGGAAAATACTCCCGAATCTGAACAATATGATTTTCCGCTGTATCCCAGCCGATATAGGTAATTCCCTCCCCGTTTTCTTCGGTGGCTTTTCCAACCAAAAAGCGGGAATCAATAAAAGACTGAATCGGCAGGCAGTTTTCGGCGTTCTGCGTTCCGGCGACAAAGCCGCAGATCGGGCAGACGCGTTCCCCTCCGTTGTCGTTCATGCAACCCATGCAAAGTCTGTCTGTGCTGAGCATAACCAAACTCCTTTCCGTAAAACGGAAATTTTACTTCTCTATTATACCATATCTGTCAACAACAGAATTGTAACCTTTTATCGCAATGTATCATTTTCCTTTTGCAGCGGAATCAGTTTTTTGAAAACGCAGGTATGTTTCGGCGTAACCGTGCGGTCCTCGTGCAGGCCGGCAAAATACCAGTGGCGAAACCGGCACAGGCGGCTGATCTGGTCAAAATAGCCGTTGAGTTTATTCACGGTATCCGGTGCATCCCGGCGAAGCAGCATGGCGCTTTTTTCGGGGGAAGGCGGCTCATGAGTCAGAATGTAATCCACCTTCCGGCCCGCCTCGTCCAACACCTTGGCCGCATCGGCCATTTCGGTCGGAGTCGGCATTTCCTCCTTCCACCAGTGGCCGCTTTCCAGGCGCATATCCTTGTCGGTGGATTCTCCCCCGCCAAAGGCAAAAAAGGAAATTCCCTCCACCGTATAAATCTGGCCCCGATCCAAATAATACAGATTTTCCCCGATCCGATGAACCAATCCGCCCTTCCAAACGGTTTGCCGATGGGCGTAAATGCGTTCGTAATTGTCATGGGTTCCACCCAGAAACGCCACCGTATATTTTCGGGAAGAAAGGTAGCGGATGACCTCGCGTTCCTCTTTGGAACCGTCGAAAATAAACCCGAAATCGCCGCAGCAGATCACGGTATCTCCTTTTTTGAGTTTTCGCCATTCCCGGTCGAAAAGGCGGTCAATATCCCCGTGCAGATCCCCTGTTACATAAATCATAGAGCGCCTTTTTCCTTTCGATTCTTAATTTTTTATGAAAAACTTTCTTTTTGCGTGAAAATGGATTATACTGTTATCAGTACCGAAAAAATATGGGAGAATCACCTTATGAAAAAACGACTGATTTCCGCTATTCTGGTTTTGATCCTGCTCTTCACCGGCGCCATCAGTGCCGCCGCCTATGAAGTGACCGGCTTTGAAGTTACGGCAAAAAACGCCATGCTCGTCAGCCTGGATACCGGAGAAATCCTGTATGAAAAGAACGCGGACGACCGCCTCTATCCGGCATCCATCACCCGGCTGATGACCGCCGCCGTCATTTTGGATTCCTGCGATGTGGACAATACGCAGGTTACCATGAGCGCCTCCGCCTATCAAAAAATTCTCGGGACCGATTCCTCGGTTCTGAACATGAAAATCGGTGAAACGCTGAACGGAAAAGACGCCCTGGCGGCAATTCTGATTTCCAGTGCCGGCGATGTGGTTTATGCCTATGCCGAAGCCCTGTTCGGCAGTGTGGATGCCTTTGTCGAAAAAATGAACGAGAAGGCCGCCGAGCTGAATCTGAACGGAACCCACTATGAAAACCCCATCGGCCTGCATGACGACAATCATTATACCACAGTACGGGACATTTATCAATTGTCAGTCTATGTTCTGAAAAAATATCCGCTCGTAACGGAACTGACAGGGAAAGCGCGTTACACCATTTCGGCCACCAATATGAGCGATTCCCGGATTCTTTCCACCACCAACCTGATGCTGGATGCCAACACTTCCTATTACTACCCCTACTGCACCGGGCTGAAAACCGGATTCACCGATGAAGCCGGTCGCTGTCTGGTCAGCACAGCCTCCTATGAGGGGTACCGGTATTTATGCATTACCATGAACTGCCCCACCCAAAACGGAACCCGCACCGAATTCACCACCAGCAGACAGCTATACCGCTGGGCATTCAACAATTTTGAATACAAGGCGGTGCTGGATATCTCCAAACCGGTTGCCGAAATCGCGGTTTCCCTTTCTTCCGACTACGATTACCTTTCCCTGTATCCCTCGGCGCAAATCACCGCGATTTTGCCCAAGGAAGCCGATAATTCCACCGTTATTGTGGTTCCACATCCGTCGGCCGAACAGGTAAAAGCCCCGATTCAAAAAGGGGAAGTTTTCGGCACCGCCGAAGTGATTTATGCCGAACAGGTCATTGGATCCGTGGATCTGGTGGCCGGATGCGATATCGCCAGCAGCCCGTTTTTGGTTGCCTGGGACGGGTTTTGCCGAGTGGTTTCCTCCACGCCTTTCAAAGTGGTGGCTGCTCTGATTGTTCTGGCAGTGGTAGTGCTGATCGCTTATACCCTCTTTTTAAACCGCCGCGGCAAAAAGAAACCGGCACGCAAACTGCGGTACATCCCCTACGATGAAACCACGGAAGAAAAACGCCATCAAAAAGCGCAGAGCCGCCTGAAAAAACAGGGGCGTCCCTCGCTGTCTGACCCGAATGATGCCGACGAAAACGACCGGCCGGGGGATTCCTGTTGATTTTCCAAAAAGAAAAAAACGAATCCGGGTGAAACAACGGAAAAGGGCTCTGATTTTCATCAGAGCCCTTTTCCTTAAGGGGTTTGAGGAGAGCAATTCTCTGTTTCAGAAAATTGGTACCGTCAGGGTGCGGCTCCCTCTCGGGTACAAGCTTATGGTACAGGATAATTTTTACGGAAGTATGAACGCATTGTTAAAGAACTATTGTTTTCCTATAAAAGAATTGTGAGGAGATTTTTCGGAATGAGAAATTCTTTTATCTTTGTCCATTTTTTTAAAAATGACAAATATTTCCCCGTATAAAAAAATGCTTCTTCGCCGACACTTTCAGTGGAGGCTTGATAATCATGAAATTCTATGAAAGCAAAACCGCAAAATGGATGACAGGAAAAGGGTTCTACGCCGTTTTATCGGTTTGCCTGATTGCCATCGGGGTTGCGGCCTACAGTGTATTCACATCCATGAAAGCGCCTAAAATGCCGCAGGAGGATTCTTCTGTGATTCCCCCGATTGTTTCCGAAACGCCGTCCGCCGCCGAACCGACACCGAAGCCGGTCGAGCCGCAAAAAGATCCGGTTCCTGCCACACCCAAACCGGCTGAGGAAAAAACCCTGGATGTCGGGGCTGCCGCGACCGCTCGCTACTTTTCGGTACCGGTTCAGGGAAAGGTAAGCAAATCCTTCGACAGCCGCCAACTGCAGTAC
>CAKSNI010000132.1 GCA_934476025.1 uncultured Eubacteriales bacterium
CACATTCCGTTGTATTCCACAATCACCCGGTGAGCTTTGTGCTTTTTTACCAGAGTTGTCAGAGTTTCTTCGGTCAGTTGATCTTCGCTGTCCAGCGTTTCAATTTTTACGGTGCGGTCCACGAACTTTTCGGGATGATATTCGGTAAAGCCTTCTTCGCAGAGCAGCAGCAGGGTGTTGTTTTTATCAGAAAAACGGGGATCCTCCAGCGTTTCCTGAATAAATTTGGTTTTTCCGGCTTCCAAAAAACCGGTGAATAAATATACGGGGATATCCATCAGAGGAATCCGTCCTTTCTCCTTGGTTTGGCGAGCGGCGGGCTGCGGTCGAAATGCCCGGGAATTTGTCGAGAGCCGGGAAGGGGTCAATCAGCAGTCAAACAATTCCTGAAGCGCATCTTCGTGCAGGCCGGAGCCGATTACACAAAGGCGGCCGATGGTGGCGGCGCTGCCGGTTCTGACATTGCTTTCGCCCGGAACATAATCGAAATGAATCCATTCTCCGTTCTTTCCGGCAACAATTCCTTTGGCGCGGAGAACAATGCCGTATTCCACTGCATTCTGAAGGCTGGAAAGCATCTCCTTGATTTCTTCGGCCGTATACTTGCGGGCGGTTTCCCGGCCAAAGCTGACAAACACTTCATCCGCGTGATGATGGTGGTGATGATGTTCATGATCATGATCATGGTCGTGGCAGCAACCGCCTTCGTGATCATGATCTTCCTCTTCGTCATGGTGATGATGTTCGTGATCGTGACAGCAGCCGTCGTGGTCATGATGATGCTCATGCTCATGTTCATGGTCGTGGTCGTGATGGCCGTGGCAGCAGCAATCGTCGTCATCGTCCTCATCTTGTTGAACCTCCCGGCTCAAACGGTCCAGTTCGGCTTTAAGGGTGTCGGTGTGTTCCATGGCAGCCAGAATTTCTTTGCCGTCCAGTTGGTCCCAGGGGGTGGTAACAACGGTGGCGGTGGAATTGTGGGTACGCAGCAGGGCTACCACCGCGTTCACGGCTTCGTCGCTCATCCCGTCGGTTCGGCTCAGAACAATCGAGCTGGCGTTTTCAATCTGGTTGTTGTAAAACTCACCGAAGTTTTTCATATAAACCTTGACTTTGGTAGCATCGGCAACGGTGGTGAAACTGTTGAGCGAAATATCAGGGAGCGAAAGATTCTGAACCGCTTTAATAACATCGCTGAGTTTGCCGACCCCGGACGGCTCAATGATGATACGGGCCGGGTGGTAGGTTTCGATAACCTGTTCCAGGGCTTTGCCGAAATCACCGACCAGGCTGCAACAGATGCAGCCGGAATTCATTTCGGTGATCTGAATCCCGGAATCTTTCAGAAAACCGCCATCAATGCCGATTTCGCCGAATTCGTTTTCAATGATGACAATTTGTTCCCCGGCATAGGCATCCCGAATCAGTTTTTTGATCAGGGTTGTTTTGCCGGCCCCGAGAAAACCGGAAAAAATATCAATTTTCGTCATGACTTTTCAATCTCTTTTCTTGAATTGGATTCTGCTCCTTATTATACACCCGTTTGCCGCCTTTTGCAATTCCTTCCCGGAGAATTTCACAGAAAAGTTACGAATCACCGGGAAAATCAACGGTGCAAAACCGGAAATTGGTTTTTGCAAAAATGTTGATAACCCTGTTCAAAAGTTGAAAAGTGAAAAATGGTATTGCAAAAAACAAGAAATGGTGGTACAATATTTTTGTAATTCAAAGAAATGAGGCAAAATCCATGGAAGTGTACGAAATTCATCCCTTTGTTCGATATGCGGCAGCCGGAAAAGTGGGATCCCGAAATGTCTGCTGGTTGGCCGCCGGAGATTGCCGGCTCTTTTATATTGTTCGGGGAAACGGAAGTTTTGAAACGGCCAAAATGTCGGTCAAACTCTCCCCCGGGGGGGTGATTTATCTGCCGAGTGACTGCGCCTTTTTGCTGCGGGGCAGTGGAACGGGAATTTCCTATTTTTGTGTGCACTTTGATTTTACGCCTTCCCATGCTCATATCCGCACGCCGCTGGAATTGGTTACCAAAGAGGATTACCTGAAATTGAAAATCACCGAACACGCGCCGGCCGGGGATTTTGAAAAACCGCTCTTTTCCGCCGCGGTGCCAGACGCGGGCGAAAAGATCGCGGCCATTCAGTCGGAATTTGAAAAGGCCGAAAAATACAGCCCGGCGGTTTGCTCGGCGCTTTTGACCGAATTGTTGGTGGATTTGGTGCGGAATCGGGAAGAAAAAGAGGATGACGCCAAGCGCTTGGTGGGCCGGGTGATTGCCTATTTTAAGGAACATATGAGCGAAAACCCCGACAACGAAACCGTGGCTCGGGCGTTTGATTATCATCCGTATTACCTTTCGTCGATTTTCAAGGAAAAAACCGGCACCACCATGCACCGGTATTTTTTAAAACTCAAATGTGAAGCGGCGGCCGAACTGCTTCTGACAAGCGATTTTTCAGTAGGGGAAATTGCCGAAAGCTGCGGTTTTGAAAATGTGTCCCATTTTTCCAGTGCCTTTACCCGGTATACGGGGGCTTCTCCCAGCCAATTCCGACAAAAGAAATTTCAATAAAAAAAGCGGGCCGATGAGGGTGTTTCATTTGGCCCGTTTTTTATTAAAAACCAAGAATTTGAAATAAAAATGATTGTTTCTTTTTTTAAAACGAAGAAATGACCTTTAAGAGGATGCCTCCGGCTTTCGGTTTTGCAGCAGGCATTGTACCGTGACGGAAATCAGCACCACCGCTCCGCCGATCAGGCTGCGCGTTCCCGGAATAACTCCGCCGAACAGGGCGACCCATACCGGATTCAGAATCGGTTCCAACGCGGAGATCACCACCATGGCGAGGGGTGGACAGTGCGCACTGGAAAGGGCCAGCAAAATGTACGGAATTCCAAGCTGGAACACCCCGAGAATGACAATAGCTCCGACGCTTTGCAGGGAAAGAGAAAAATCGGTGAAAAAGCAGAAGGGAATTCCGATCACGGCGGTCAGCAGCTGCCCGAAAAGAATTCCGCTCATGCGTTCGGCACCCCGGCAGGATCCGACCGAAATCATCATGGCGGCAATGAACAGACCGGCCGCTACCCCAAGCAGGTTGCCGATCATTTTCCCGCCGTCGGCGCTGTCCAAAAAGAAAATGAGAATGCCGCCCATGGTACAGGCGGTAGTGGCAATATCCGTAAAGCGGAACTTCTGCTTTAAAAAGATGGCTGAGAACAGCAGCACAAATACCGGCGAGGTGTATTGCAGCAGGATGGCATTGGCCGAAGTGGTCATTTTATTGGCGGTAACAAAACAAAGAAAGGTTGCTGCCAAAAAAACAGCGGTCATGCAGACTTTTTTGGTGATGACCGGTTTTTCTTTGCGGATCAGCATATATACCGAAACGGTGGCGGCGGCCAGCAAACTCCGGAACCCGGAGATGACCAGGGGATTCCAGGGAATAAACCCGATAAACAGACCGGCAATGCTCCACAAAACGGAACAGATGGTCATTTCCAGAATGCCGATGTTTTTTTTCGACATGAAAGGCACTCTCCCTTTTTTACAATATGCCCTATTATAGAACTTTTCACGGCAATATGCAAGCAAAAAGTTTGCATAAAGAGCACCGGATTTTTGCGGTATTTTTCGGGGAAAACGATGGGAAATCCCTGACGGGATTCCGGCAAAAAAGAAAGCAGGGGCCGGGCCGCAAAAGGCAGGAAAAAAGCGGGGCTCGGAAAAGGAAATCCGGCCGGAAAACGGCACCGGGAAAGGAAAGTTCCCGGAGGAAGCGATTGAGAGCGGATGTTTCCAGCCTTTTCGGGCAGGATGACGCTGATTTCCATTGTTTGTCACACGGGAGGGTGATAAAATAAAAAAAACGGCCGAAACGGCTGTCAAACGGAGGCATTATTCTATGGAATGGAAATTTGATTTTTCGGGAAAAACTGTCATTGTAACCGGGGCGGAACGCGGCATCGGGCTGGAAATCGCTTCCGGCTTTGCCGAAGCCGGCGCCAACATCGTGATTGCCGGTATTATGGAAAGTGAATTCGATAAGGCAGCGGAACGCATCCGCGGCTGCGGAGCGGAATGCCTGTGCGTTCCGACCGATGTTTCCGATGAAGCATCGGTGAAAAACATGGTGAAAACGGTGGTGGAACACTTCGGGCGGATTGATGTTCTGGTCAACAATGCCGGCATCAACAAACTGCAGCCGGCGGAATCCATGGAA
>CAKSNI010000133.1 GCA_934476025.1 uncultured Eubacteriales bacterium
GTTCGGTGATCTGGATGCCTGTATGCTTCTCACCACCGCTTTTAAGGATGGCGAAACCTATAGAGTATCTTTCCGCTATAAAATGGATCAGGCAGAAGTGGCGCCCTCGGTTGGCTTTTTGACCTCTTCTTCCAACAATATTTGGCCGAAAGCCAAAAGGCAGGGCACAGTTACCCTGCCGGTCGAAAATGCTGACGGCGCCTGGCATACCGCTGAATTGAGCTTCACTGTTTCTATCGGCGAAGCCAATCATAACGGGCTGTTCGCGGTTGTAACCCTGCCGTCGAACGCAAATGTAAAGATTTCCTTTGATAATTTCGTTCTCAAAGGGGTTCAGCCCTATGAATCCACCCTTACCATTGTGCCGAACAACGGTCAGGATAATATCCTTCTCTTCGGCGAGCGGGGAAAGGCTGTCAATCTGCCGGAACTGACCAACGGCAAAGCTACCTTGCTCGGGCTGTACACCGATAAAGACTACACCGCTCTGTGGGACGATTCCGATCGGGTGTTCAAACGCCTGCCGCAGACGGTTTATGCCAAATGGTCGGTAGTTCCCATCAGCTTTGATGACTATCCGTATCAAACATCCGCCTACCTGATCTTCTGCTCCCTGGCTACTATCAAAACCGGGGAAAATGTCGGCTGTACGACCGGCGACAATGCCGCTTTGAACTTTGTGTATCGCGGCAGTGATGTGTACGAGGTTGATGATAACGGGAAAGAAATTTACTGGAATACCCGTACTACTCAGCGGAATCTGAGCGTCAAACTGACCCAGGGCCTGAAAGACAAAACCATGTACCGCATAACCTATTATTATAAGACCAACTCGGCGACCAATGTCAGCTATACCTTGTTCTATGGTACCGGTGAAACCAACAATGTTTGGGATGATGGGGCATATGTTGCTTACGATTCCTCCTATACCGGTATTTCTTCCGCCCCTTCTGGGTGGACCAAAGTAACCACCTATCTGACCACCAATTTTCCGAGTAAAAATGGGAATGCGCTTTTCCTGCGCCTGCAGATCAATGACGGCGCGCTGGATGCGGTAGTGGATGTTGATGTGGACGATGTACTGGTCGAAGAAATTCCAGCTCCGTATGTGGCCTTCGTTGCCAATAATGGGGACGATATGATTATCCAGACTGGTAAAGTCGGCGATACCATTTCCTTCCCTGCGGTGGAAAACAAAGGCGTGACCTTCCTGGGCTGGTATACCGACAGCGCCTTCAACAATCGCTTTACCGGCACTACTTTGACCGATGAAGGCATCACCCTGTACGGCAAGTGGAGCGGAATACCCATCAGCTTTGATCGGTACAACTACCATTTGGCAGGTTACCTCCAGTTCGGAAAAACCATGCGGATTATCAACGAACCCGGGGCCGGCCGCACGGCAGGCGACGATTATGCTCTCGGCTTCCGCTTTGTGGGCAGCGATGTGTATTCGGTCAGCAATACCGGCGAGATCACCTACATGAACACCCGTTCCGGCCAGAGAGATCACTGCGCAAAGCTTTCCCAGGTGAAGGATAAATCGCTTTATAAAATTACGTATTACTATAAAAACGATCCGGAACTCACCAATACTTCTTACAATATCTATTTTTCTACCAGTCATACCGATAATATTTGGGGTGACTATGTGAAGTATAGTAGTACAACCTACAAAGTTCTGCCGAGTGAATCCGGATGGACCCGTGTGGAAACCTATGTGGTCATTGATGCCGGGAAACCGGGTGCCGATTGGCTTTACTTGCAGACCGAGCTGAACAGTCAGAAGAAGGAAGCTGTGGTGTCCTGCCGCTTCGATGATATTATGATCGAGGAAATCGAACCGCCCTATGTGTGCTTCGATGCCCAGAACGGCAGCGACTCCTGGGGTGTTCGCGGCAATGCCGGCGAAGCCATTTCTTATCCGGCCTCCCCGGTGCGTTACGGCTATGATTTTACCGGTTGGTATGCCGATCGGGAATGCACTGCCCCCTATACCCGCACGGTATTTGAAGCCAACACCAGCGATACGGCTTACGCGGGCTGGAAACAGGCCAAAACCGTAACCTTTGATTTTGAAGACTATTCGTTCGGTACCTATGAGGATACTGGGAAATACCACCTGATAGATACCGAATACCTGACCACCTCTCAGGCTTGCTCCGGCAGCCATGTCGTTCTGAACGGGGGCAACGGCGTTTTCCCGATCGGAAACGGCATGGAAGTCTACGAAACCGACGGAAAATCAACCTATATTATTTCTTTCCGTTATATGGTTGCCGAAAAGCTCGGCTCGAGTATTTCGGTCAAACCGTGTTTGGCTGCTAAAGACAATTTCTGGGCCGGCACCTATGTCGGTACATCGTTCTGCACCATCGCCCGGAAGGCAGAAATCGGCGTATGGCGCACCGGAGTTCTCAGCGTTGACGCAAGCAATAACATGGGTCGCGGCCTGTACTTCTGGATTACCGGCGGTACCGGTGGTAAGGTGTATTTCGACGATGTTACCGTTACCCGGGTGGAAGCCGGCGAGGGGGCTGTTACCTTCTACAACCCGGCTGGATTAGACGATATTCCACCCTACATTGTCGGGCCGGTCGGCTCAAACTACGTTTCCAGACTTCCGAAAAAGCCGACCAAAGAAGGCTATATGTTCCTAGGCTACTACAAAGTACAGCCCACCGGAGATCAGGAAAAGATGGAAAGCGATGATGCTTTCGTAATTGAAGCGGGTTCCTATCAGGTCGAAGTATCTGCTCAGCGGCTGATTATCCTGCAGGATTTCGAACAGGGGGATATCCAGGCGGTATCGGCAAATGTCGGTGATGTTATGGGTATTATGGACTTCGACTACGAAATCTATGATTCGCAGGCCGAAGGCAATTCGCCGGAAAATGTAACATCCGGTCGGTACAGTCTGCACCGCAAGGGTACCACCGCCTTCTTTGAAAATGCGCTGATCCTCACCGCCGGCGACGAACTTTCCGATACGGCGCGTTATACCGTAACCATGAAGGTGAAACTCGGCAAGCACTTCCAGACGGATGGCGCGGTGAAGATTGTTTCTGCCCGTGCTCCGAACTACGCCTGGATCACCGGCGGTGACTACTACCCGGTTGTGGCGATTGCCGACCTGGTAGACGGTCAGTGGCATGAAGTTTCCTACACCTACAACTCGGTTGAACGCCTGGCCGTGATTCAGACTCCGGGTTACTGCGAACTCTTTATCGATGATGTGGAGTTCCACCTGGTTGATGAATCGACTCCGCTTTCCAACCCGATTTCCTATACCGAATACATTCCGGCTCTGCGTGACAGCCAGGGGAATCTGCTCAAACAAGAGGCTGCCCACCTGGATGTTACCAGCATCATCGATGCTTCGCTGTACCTGAAAAACGGCGGCAGCAGCCTGTGGATCTGGTTTGCGATCGGCGGCGCGGTCCTCGTATTGGCCGGTGCCGGTGTAGCGGTATTCTTCATCCTGAAGAACAAGAAGAAAAAAACGGTATAAGGAAAGGGTGACAGCAACATGAAAAGAATTCTCAGTGCCGTTTTGGCGGCTGTTATGGTGCTTTCCGCCCTTTCAGCCTGCTCTTCCGGCAACAAAAAGGCAGTCAGCCTTCCGTCTTATGTGGACGAGGACGGCTTCTTTGCCTACTCGGTTGTCCGTGGTGCCAAAGCCACTTTGACGGTGGAAGATTCCGCTAAAAACATTCGTGCAGCCTTAAAGGACAACTTCGACTGCAAAATCAGTATTGTAAAAGACAGTGCCTATGAGGATTTCGACGGAAACTACGAGATCCTCGTAGGGGATACCAACCGGGACGAATCGGCTCAGGCCAAAAAGATTTTGACCGATAATCGTGCGAACAATGGCGGCGACTTTATTGTTGTGGTTTTTGATGACAAAATCTGTATTCAGGCGACCACCGATAATATGGTCGCCAATGCCGCGGCCTGGTTTGTAGAAACCTTCTGTGATGATCTCGATTCCTGGAATCTGCTGACCGAAGGCTATCAGTATATCTATGCTCCGGTGAATGAACACGCCGACAGCCAGGTAGCCGGCTATAGCCTCGGGCTCTTCACGGTGGTAAAACCCTATAGTTTTACCTACCTGATCGGTTCCGAAGTGGAAGCTTTCGTTGAATTCTTCCAGGAACTCGACTTCCCGATGGTGTATAAT
>CAKSNI010000134.1 GCA_934476025.1 uncultured Eubacteriales bacterium
ATACCCAAATCCAACGCCCGTTGCCGTCTCGTAAATCGACCGGGCGCCGACAATCTGCGAAAACTGGTAAAAGTAGGTATTGCAGGAATTGCGGATTGCCCCGGCAAGATCCAGCTGCCCGTGACCGGAACGCTTATGGCAATAAAAGTCATGCCCGTCCAGCGATACTTTTCCACTGCAGATATTGACGAAATCTCCCTGATTGTGGTTGAGAGCCGCCGCAGCTACGCACAGTTTGAATGCCGAACCGACATTATAAGAACAGAGAGCCCGGTTCAAAAATGGAGAATCTGAGCGTTCCAGATATTCTCCGGCCTTTTCCGGGTCAAATCCGGGAAAACTGGCACAGGCGGCCAATTCTCCGTTTTTTACCCGACTAACCACGATGGCTCCCTGCTCGATTTGGGTTCCCACACTTTCCACGATGGACTGAACCGATGAATCCAGGGTCGTAACAATTCCGCTTTCGGTAACATCCTCCCCTTCTTCCACAACAGCCCGGATTCCCGCCAAGGCCCGTCCGCTGCCGCTTCCGGCAAAGCGAATCCGAACCGACTGATCACTTTTCAGCTGATCATCATAGGCTTTTTGCAAGCCGCTGATTCCCTTCAAATCCCGATCGGTATATCCGCACAAATGCTGTGCCTGGCTTTTGCCGTTTTCGTAGCAGGGAATTTGAACCGTATAAACTCCGTCACATTCTCCGGCAAAGGATTGTTGGCTGACATAGGGCTTTCCGCTTTTGAATAGAGAAAGTGCCCGATCCGCTTCCTCCCCTGTCAGCACGCTTTGCGCGTACCGGATCGCCTGCGGTGTCGGCGCAAAAACCGTTTTGGTTTCATAGTTATTGCCGGTTAATTTTTTGCCGTTGCAGTCAAACAAATTTCCTCTGAGCGGCGAAAGCGACAGGGTTACGCTGTTTTGCTGTTCTGCCGTTTCCGCATAGTTTTCCCGATCAATCAGCCCGATGCGGACGATCGAAGCCAGAAACATCGACAGCAGCAACGCCAATCCGATCATCATTCGCCGCTGCATTTTTAATTCTGCCATAAAAAATCCCTCCGGGAAAATTTTACCCGAAGGGATTTTTTTTATTCGGTTTTCATCCGCAACAGAGTGCCTTCCGGCAGAGGAATTTCACACAAAAACCGGACGATCATCATCGGATGGCTGGCCGATTCAATTGATTCGCCGTTTTCATCAAACAGTTTCCCGGCCCGGATTTTTACCGGCTTTCCGCCGGGGATCAGACAATCAAATTCCTGCCCGGGGTAAAATTTGTTTTTCATAATCACCGTCAAAAAGCCGTTTTCAAAGCCATTAACCACAGCGGCTACCGCATAATCCCGAATATAGCCGGCCGTTTGATAAGTTTGCCCGTTTTCGGGGCGGCCTAACAAAAAACCGGTGGAATAGGTTCGATGGCTGATTTTTTCCAGTTCTTCGGCTACCCAACGGGGCAGTTTCCAGGTGCCTTCGGCGTTTTTCAGGCTGTCCAAAGCCCCTCGATAGGCATTGGCCGTAACGGCAACATAATAATGGGATTTCGCACGCCCCTCGATTTTCAGGCTATCCACTCCGGCATCCCTCAGCTGATCCAGCTGTTCTGCCAGGCACAGGTCATTTGCGTTAAGAATATAGGTTCCTTTTTCGTCCTCGGTAATATCAAAAAACTGCCCGGGGCGTTTTTCTTCCATCAAAGAATAACTCCATCGGCAGGGTTGGGCACAATCCCCACGGTTGGCGTCCCGGCCGGTCATGTAAGAAGACAGCAGGCAGCGTCCGGAATAGGAAATGCACATTGCCCCGTGAACAAAACACTCCAGTTCCAATTGCGGCGAAGTCTTTTGGCGGATTTCGCGAATTTCCTTTAAAGAGAGTTCCCGGGCCAGAACCACCCGGGAAGCCCCCAGACAGTACAGTTGTTCTGCCGTTCGGTAATTGCACACGCCGGCTTGAACCGAAGCGTGCAGTTCCACCGACGGCGCATACCGTTTAACCAGATCCATCGTCCCGAGATCTCCGGCAATAACGGCATCCACCCCGATGCGGTTCAGCAGGGCAAGATAATCCGGAAGGCGTTCCATTTCCTCGTTATGAGGGACGGTGTTGCAGGTTACATGGACCTTCACTCCCCGGTTATGGGCGTAAGCAACCGCCTGCTCCAGTTCTTCGGTATTGAAATTGGCACTGGCGGTTCGCATTCCGAATTCTTTTCCGGCCAGATACACGGCATCCGCTCCAAAATCCACCGCGGCTTTCAGGCGGGTAAAATCACCCGCCGGGCAAAGCAATTCGGGGATGCCTTTTTCAGTTAAGATACTCATAAATCCACTGGTTGTCCTTCTTGAGCCGATCAATGGTTGCCTGCTGCTCGGCAGCCGTGTTGTGAAAATAAAACTTCCCGGAGCTGTCGGTCACAAAATAGTATGCCGTCGTATTTTCATCCGGATACAGGGCAGCACGGATGGCTTCGATTCCGGGGCTGCAGAGCGGCCCGGGCGGAAGCCCCTGAATATTATAGGTATTATAGCGGCCGTCATCCATTTCCTTCCCGTTGCCGTAATAGCAGGTCGGAGAGGACCCGAGAGAAGAAAACGAGGGGCTGGCAAGTCGATTATAAAATACCGCGGCCACCTTGGCCATATTTTCATGGCTTTGCCCCGATTCCATCTGAACAATCGAAGCCATGGTCAGAATTTCATTAACGCTGCGATTCATTTTCGCAGCCTGGGCTTTCATTTCATCGGTAAAACGACTGTTCATCTGCTCCAGCATTTTTTCAACCGCCAAACGGGCACATTCTGCCGAATCGTAACAATAAAAGTCATAGGTTTCGGGGAACAAATACCCTTCCAGCGGATAATAAGTCCCGGTTTCGTTGATGGAATCAAACACGGCTCCCTGCGGTTTTACGGTTTTCAGCGCCGCAAAAAAGTCCTCCTTTTTGCAAACGCCCGCATTTTCCAACAAGGTAGCCACGCCCGGGACCGTAACCGCCTGACCGTTGACATCCTTCACAAAATCGCAAATGCCGGTCCCCTCAGGAATGGTGACCCGAACGGTTTTGGCAACCGCTCCCTGGGTGGTCAGTTTTTCGGCAATTTCGGCAAAACTGCTTCCGGCCGGGAATTCATAATTCCCATATTGAAAGCCGCCTTCCTTTTTGTTCCACTTAACATACAAACGAAACAGAAGATCGTTTCGGATACTGCCGGCCTCTTTAAGCCGGGAGGCAATTCCGGCCACCGAAGTTCCCTGAGGAATTTCAACAACGGTGTCCTGTTTATGGGAAGCCCCGTTTATATCCCGAACGGCAGTAGAAATCAGGATCCCGGCAATCACACCGATGAGAAACAAAACGGCCAGAACAATCCACCGGGCCATGCCGCGTTTTTTCTTGGGCGCTGCCGGCGCGATGGAAGACGGCTTTTCGACAGAAACCGGAATTTCCGGTTCTAAGGGTTGAAAATCTTTTGATTGTTCATCCATACGAATCCCTCTCTTTCATAACTGATTTAATATTGCATCGCCGAACGAATGGCTTTTTCACTGCCCGGCCGAAGTGCTTCCAGAAGCCGGAAAGAAAACCGGGCGGCCGCCCCCGGTCCGTTGGCCGTAATGAGCAAAAAGTCTTCCCGGAAAACTTCACAGTCAGCTCCGGTGTACCGCCCATCCATACCGGTTTCACATCCCGGATAGCAGGTATACGGGCGATTTTTCAGCAACCCGAGTTTTCCGAATACTGTCGGTGCGGCACAGATAGCCGCCAGAATCCGTTTTTGTTCGGCGGTTTTTTGAATCAGTTCGCATAATTTTTCGCTTTGGGAAAGGTGAAGGGTTCCCGGCATTCCTCCGGGCAAAACCAGCATTTCAAGATCTGAAAAATCACACTCATCCATTTCCCGGTCGCAAACCACGGTAATGCCATGTGACCCCTTCACGGTTTTGCCGGTCACGCCGACCGTTGTCACCTCTACGCCTCCCCGGCGAAGAATATCCACCGGAGTCAGCGCCTCGATTTCCTCAAATCCTTCGGCCAAAAATAAATAAACCATATTTTCCCTTCTTTCATTTCCGAACAATCGGAAGAACCCGAGCCAGGATATCC
>CAKSNI010000135.1 GCA_934476025.1 uncultured Eubacteriales bacterium
GAGAACCGTATAAACCGCCGAAGTCAATTTTCCGTCGCCGGGGGTGTTCAAAACCGTTTTACCATCTTTTATCAGGCAAAAAGCCACCTCCGGATGGGAAAGAGCCAGCCGTTCGGTCAGATCAGTCACCAAAGAGGCTTCGTAGGTGTCCTTATGCAGAAACTTCATCCGGGCCGGAGTGTTGTAAAACAAGTCCCGAACAATCAAAGTGGTGCCCACCGGACAGCCGGTTTCCCGATTTTCCAGTTCCACGCCGCCTTCGATGCGATAATAAGTCCCGACCGATTGGGTTTCGGGACGGGTGCTCATTTCCACCCGGGCAACGGCGCAAACGCTGGCCAGTGCTTCTCCGCGAAAGCCGAGGGTAAAAATCCGGTCTAAATCGGCCGCCGTAACAACTTTGCTGGTAGCGTGGCGCAGAAAAGAAAGCGGAACATCGGCTGCGGCAATGCCGCATCCGTTATCGGTAATCCGCATATATAAAATTCCGCCGCGGCGAATTTCCACCGTAATCTGAGTGGCCCCGGCATCCAGTGAATTTTCCACAGCCTCTTTGATCACCGAAGCCGGATTTTCCACCACCTCGCCGGCGGCAATCAATTCCGCAATCTGCGGCGGCAAAACATTGATTTTCGGCATGGCTTCTTCCTTTCCGTCAGGACTTGGCAGCCTGGCTAAGATCATTGAGAATTTTCATGGCTTCAATCGGGGTTAAGGTGTTCACATCCACGGTTTTCAGTTCCCGGAGAATCCCCGAGGCCTGCTGCATTTCCAGTGACATCTGGGAATGATCCTCCACCACGGTTTTATAGGTTACAACCCCTTCGCTTTCAATCCCGTGAAGAATCGCCTGTGCCCGTTTGACCACCGGCGACGGAATCCCGGCCATTTTGGCCACAATAATTCCGTAGCTGTCGTCGGCACATCCCGGAACAATCCGCCTTAAAAAGATCAGATCTTCTCCACGGCGCTTCACGGCAATATTATAATTCCTGATGCCCGGAATTTCGTTTTCCATAGAGGTCAGTTCATGATAATGAGTAGCGAACAGGGCTTTGGCGCCGATTTTCTTTTTATCGGCCACATACTCGAGAACCGCCCGGGCAATCGACATTCCGTCATAAGTAGAGGTTCCCCGGCCGATTTCATCCAGAATCAGCAGACTTTGATGCGTGGCATATTTCAAAATCGTAGCGACTTCGTTCATTTCCACCATAAAGGTTGATTGACCGGAAGCCAAATCATCCGAAGCCCCCACCCGGGTAAATACGGCATCACAAACCGATATTTCCGCCGAAGAAGCCGGAACAAAGGATCCGATCTGTGCCAGAATCACAATGATGGCCACCTGGCGCATATAGGTGGATTTTCCGGCCATATTCGGACCGGTAATAATGGCGCAGCGATCGTTTTTATTATCCAGATAGGTATCGTTCGTCACAAAAGGAACATCCGAGAGGCGTTCCACCACCGGATGACGGCCGCCGGTAATCCGGATTACCCCGTTGTTGCTGATTTTCGGGCGGCAATACCGATAGTCCACTGCCACTTTGGCCAGAGAGCAGAACACATCGATTCTGGCCAGGGCCTGAGCACTTTTCTGAAAGCGGACAATCTGTTCCGCCGTTTTCTTCCGCACCTCATCAAATAATTCGTATTCCAGCGCAACAATCCGGTCTTTGGCGCCAAGGATTTTGGCTTCCAATTCCTTGAGTTCTTCGGTTATGTAGCGTTCTCCGCCGGTCAGAGTTTGTTTGCGGATATAGGTATCCGGCACCTGAGAAAGAAAAGAATTGCTGACTTCGATATAATACCCAAAGACTTTGTTGTATTTCACCTTCAGATTCCGAATGCCGGTTGCTTCGCGTTCCCTGGCCTCGATCCGGCCAATCACACCGGTTCCGTTTTCCAGTATATCCCGGAGGGAATCCACCTCCGCATGATAGCCGGAACGGATCATGCCGCCCTCCCGGACCAAAGCCGGCGGATTTTCGGCAATAGCCGAATCAATCAGCTGTTTGATATCTTCCAGCAGATCAATCTGTTCGGAACTTTCCCTGAGCAAACGGCTTTGCGCGTGAGCAAGGGTTTCTTTGATCTGCGGGAATACGGCCAGCGTTTCCCCGATTTGTTTTAAATCCCGGGCACTTCCGGTCGCGTAGACCACCCGGGTCATCAGACGCTCAATATCTTTGATGCTGCAGAGCAGTTCCCCGAGTTCCCCCCGCATCACGGTAGAAGCACACAGTTCTTCCACCGCGTTCTGTCGGGCATTGATGGCAATCGGGTCGGTCAGCGGCTGTTCAATCCAACTGCGGATGAGCCGTTTACCCATCGCCGTTTCGGTTTTGTCAATCACCCAAAGCAGGGAACCCCGTTTGGATTTTGATCGCATGGTTTCACGGATTTCCAGGTTGCGAATGGCAGTCGCGTCCAGCCGCATAAAAGACTGATCGCTGTAATAGGACACCTGTTTCACGGCAATATTCCCGGAAATCCCGGTTTCATAAAGATAGCGGATAATGGCCCCCAGCGCCCCGGCAGCCGCACTGTCCTGCGGCACGCCCAACTGTTCCGGATCGTTGCAGTGAAAATGATTTTGAATCAGCGACAGCGTTTCCTGCGGATCAAAATCGGCCTTCGGACGGAAGGTGCAAAGACTGCCGATTTCCCCAAGGAAGCCGCGCAGGACTTTTTTATCCTCCAAAAATCCGTCGGCGATCAGTGTTTCTTTGGGCATATAGCGGTTGAGTTCGTCATCGGTTCTTTCCTCCCGATCCTCCCCGGCAATTTGGGTAACCCGGGTAACCCCGGTAGACGCATCGCAGAAACAAAGACCGTACTTTCCGTCTTTTTCGGCAATGGCACACAAAAAGTTATTGCTGCCGGCCTCCAACATCGAATCTTCAATCACCGTGCCGGGAGTTACCACCCGAATGATTTCCCGACGGACCAGTCCTTTGGCCAGCCCCGGATCTTCCACCTGTTCGCAAATGGCCACTTTATGCCCGTTTTTTACCAGCCGGGCAATATAGGTTTCGGCACTGTGAAACGGAACGCCGCACATCGGGGCCCTTTTTTCCATTCCGCAGTCTTTCCCGGTTAAAACCAGATCCAGTTCCTCCGACACCATTTCGGCATCTTCAAAAAACATCTCGTAAAAATCGCCGACCCGAAAAAACAGAACGCTGTCCGGGTTTTCTTCCTTAATTCTGAGATATTGGCTCATCATCGGCGAAAGTTCAGCCACTTTTCTCCCCTCCTGCTAAAAACAAAATATCGTTTACGCCGTTAATGACAGCCGCCGCAGGTGGCGCAGCTGCCGGAGCAGGCTTTCGGAATTTCATAGGTCAGCGGATCCATCCCTTCCGCCGAGGCCGACAAAATAGCCTGAATATCCCGAATCATTTGATCCACTACGATTTTCGCGTCGTTATAAGCCTTCATGGTTTCGTTTTCCATGATTTGATTATAAATTTCCCGCATACGGGCGCTTTGTTCCGCCTTTTTGGTTTCGTCCGCTTTCTCTGCGTCCGATTGCTGTTCTAAATTCATCCGGGTTAAATTAAAATCTCCGATCAGTTTCTGCAAAGCCTCATCCCGATCCAGAGCAAGCTTGGCCTTGGCATATTCAACAAAGCGTTCATCTTTTTGGAGTTCGACTCCTAAATTTCTTGCGTGATCCAGTAAATCCATTTTTCCATTTCCTTTCGGTTGATATTTCTTGATTCAATTGCCCGGCGACGGTTAGGATTTGATAATTTCGCCGAAAAGCGGATTGGTCGCCTCACAAACCCGTACAAAAACAAATTTGCCGAGCAGCTCCTGCCCTCCCGGAAATTCAATCAGGCAGTTCTGTTCATTGTGGCCGGCCATGGTTCCCTCCCGACGACCGAAATCATCGCAAAGAACCCGATAAACCTTTCCGGGCTCCCGCTGATTTTTGCGGTGGGCAATTTCTTCCTGAGTACGAAGCAGTTCGTCAAACCACCGGCCTTTTTCTTCCCGGGAAACCGGATCGGGCATTTCAGCCGCCGGGGTCCCGTTTCGGGG
>CAKSNI010000136.1 GCA_934476025.1 uncultured Eubacteriales bacterium
CCCTCACTATCGTATAACCTTTTTCTTGAAAAAAAAACGTTTTTCGAGTATAATATCTTCATACCATTTTACTGGTGAATAGTTTGGAGGAAAAAATTATGAAAAAACTGTTAGCAATCGTTTTGTGCTTTGCGATGGTTCTGGCATTTGCCGGCTGTGGCAGTTCACAGAGCGGCGACCAGAAGGTCGCTTATGTATTGGCCGAAAAAGGCGATACATATTCCCTGGGGCTTTCCAACAGCTTCAAAACCGCTTTTGAAGCCGACGGCGGCAAGGTTATTATGGAAACCTTCCCGACCAACACCACCAACTTTTCGGATTACCTGCAAAAGGCACTCGACAACAATGCCGATGTGATTTTTGCCCCGAACTCCACCACCGTTGCCGCCAACCTGCTGAAGAATGCCAATGACCTTGGTATCAGCTGCCCGATTCTGGCCGGCGATACCTGGGAATCTTCGGTTATTCTGGATGCGGTTAAAGGCACCGATCTGAAGGTTTACTGCTCGACCTTCTTCGATGAATCCGACAACACTTCCGAAGCCGCCAAAAATTTTGTTTCCGGCTTCAAGGGCTGGCTGAACGCCAACAAAGATTACTATGACATGAACGGCGGAAATGATATCGTTGCCGCTGTTTCCGCTCTCGGCTTTGATGCTTACAATGTTGCCATGAAGGCCATTCGCGAAGCAGCTGATAAAAAGGGCGCCGACATGACCTCGATTGATGTCGCTTCCGCTCTGTGGACCCTGACCTATGATGACGCTGTTGCCGGAAAACTGCAGTTTGACAAAAACGGCGATGCCATCAAAGACAGTGCCTATATCAAACAGGCCACCGGCGACGCTTTCAAATTCATCAAGGTTCAAACCATCAAAAACGATGCCACGCAGGCTACCGCCTTCGATTACGGTTCTGCTTCGGGTGTTGCTTTGGACAAAGCCAATAAAAAAATTGTGATCGGTGTTTACGAACCGACTTCCGGTGCCAACGCTGCCGGCGGTAAACAGGAAGTTCTGGGTGTTACCTATGCGAACTCCCTGGACAACAAAATTAAAATCGGCAACGATGAATACACCGTTGAACTGTATGTCAGCGACAACGGTTCTCTGGAAGAACAGGCCGTTACCGCCGCTTCCAACATCGTAAACAAAGGTGCCCTGATTTCGCTCGGTTCCTACGGTTCCGGCGTTTCGATCGCCGCTGCCTCCACCTTTGAAGCTGCCGGAATTCCCGCAATCGGAATTTCCTGCACCAACGCTTCGGTTACCGAAGGCCACAATTATTACTTCCGTACCTGCTTCCTCGATCCGTTCCAGGGGTCGGTTATGGCTCAGTTTGCTTTCAGCCTGATCGGTGACAACGCCGAATAATTCGGTTTGTTTTTCATAAAGTACGGTGGGCTACCGCCGTACTTTATTTTTTGAAAGGGTTTTGCTTATGAATATTTTCCCCTATCTGATCCGTGGGTTGGCTACCGGCGGTCAGTTTGCCCTGGTAGCCATTGGGTATACCATGGTTTACGGCATTTTGAAACTGATCAACTTTGCCCACGGTGATCTGTTCATGGTAGCCGGCATGATTATGATTTATGCAGCCGCTTCATTTCCGGTGCTGCCGATCTGGGTATGTCTGCTGATCATGATCATTTTAACCGTTATGATCGGCTTTGCCATTGAAAAATTTGCCTATTCTCCTCTGCGTAACGCACCGAGAATGTCGGTTATGATTTCCGCCATCGGAGTTTCTTATCTGCTTCAGAACCTGGTCAGCTACATTACCGGCGGTCTTTCCAAACAGTACCCCGATATTCCCCTGATCAGCGACAGCGTAAAATTTCTCGGTGTCAAAGACAAGCTCACCGTCTTTATTTCTCCGATCGTTGCCATTGTTTTAACGGTTCTTCTGGTGCTCATCATCAACCACACCAAATTCGGGATGTCTATGCGGGCTGTTTCCAAAGAATTTGAAACCTCGCAACTGATGGGGATCAAGATTAACCGGGTTATTTCCATGACCTTTGTCATCGGTTCCTTCCTGGCGGCCATCGGTTCGGTGCTTTATTTTGCCAAAAACACCGGTATTAACCACCTGGCCGGTTCCACCCCCGGTATCAAAGCCTTTATTGCGGCCGTTGTCGGCGGAATCGGTTCGGTACCCGGCGCCGTAATCGGCGCTTTGATCATCGGCGTTGTCGAAAGTCTGGCCAAAGCATTCAATTTAGCCGATTTCAGCGATGTCATTTCGTTTGCCCTGCTGATCATCATTCTGGTTGTGAAGCCAACCGGTATTCTGGGCGAAAAAACCACAGAGAAGGTGTAAGCGTATGAAAACTGTATGGGATCGTTATAAAAGAACCATCTGCAATCTGATTCTGATTGCTGTTTTATACGGTTTGATGGTTCTCGTTCAATGCTTTGCTCCTGCCACTTCGATGTGGTTCTCTGTTCTTCGCAAAGTCTGCATCTTTGCGTTGGCTGCTGTTTCCATGAACCTTTTAAACGGTTTTACCGGGCTCTTTTCCCTTGGGCAGGCCGGGTTCATGCTGATCGGTGCCTATACCTACGCCATTTTTACCGTTGCCGACGCCAACCGTGCTTCGGTTTTCCGCAATTACGGAAAAAGCCTGATTCAATTTCAAATGCCGATTATCCCGGCCTTGCTGATTGCCGGCGCATTGGCTGCCTTTTTTGCCTTTTTGATCGGCCTCCCGGTTTTACGGCTGAAGAGTGACTATCTTGCGATTGCCACCCTCGGCTTTGCCGAAATCGTGCGCGGCCTGGTACAGCTGGTTCAGTTCGGCTCGATCACCAACGGCCCGGATCCGATCAGCGGTTATCCCGCTCCGACCAACATTCTTGTTTATGCCGGAATTGCCGGGGTTTGTATTTTGATTATTGTCCTGCTGATCAATTCGACCTATGGGCGTGCCTTCAAGGCTATCCGCGATGACGAAATTGCAGCGGAGGCAATGGGAATCAATTTGGCTCACCACAAACGCATTTCCTTTGTGGTCAGTTCCTTTTTCTGCGGAATTGCCGGAGCTATGTTGGCCATGTTTAACTCCAGCACTTCGGCCGTTTCCTTTACCTCAAGCATGACCTATCAGATTCTGCTGGTTGTTGTTATCGGCGGGATCGGGTCCATTTCCGGTTCTATCATCGCCGCTTTCATCTACTATGCCAGCAGTGAATGGTGGCTGAAATTCTTGGATGTGGAAACCTTTACCAAAGCCGGAACCAAAATCCCCCTCCTCGGGCCCGGTTTCCGAATGGTGGTTTTCTCCGTTCTCATCATGATCGTCGTTCTCTTCTTCCGCAAAGGAATTATGGGCACCCGGGAAATCTCGGTTTACGACAGTGTGATGAAACTGGCCGGGCTCTTTAAGCGCGGCAAAAAAACTGCAGATAAAGGCGGTGAACCGGTATGACCGAACAGAATGTCCTGCATGTTGAAAATCTCACCATGCAATTCGGCGGTGTTGTTGCCGTCAACAACTTAACCATGGATATCAACAAGGGCGAAATCGTTTCCCTGATCGGCCCGAACGGTGCCGGAAAAACCACTGCTTTCAACGCCATTACCGGGGTTTACCAGCCCACCAACGGGGCCATCACCTTCAACGGCAAAAAAATTCTGGAAAATCATCCGCAAGGCAAAATGAAACGCCTTTATGCCGGTGAAAACAACGGGATGTACCATCACAAAATCACCATGACTCCCGATCAAATCACCAAGCTCGGAATGGCCCGTACCTTCCAGAACATCCGGTTATTTAAATCGATGACGGTGTTTGAAAATGTATTGACCGCCTTTCACCTTCGCCGTACTTCCAACCTTTTCACGGCCACCTTCCGTCTGAACTATCGGGAAGAAGCGCAAATGCGCCGTGAAACGCTGGAACTTCTGAAAATGGTTGAACTGGAAGACGTGCAGAATGAATTGGCAACCAGCCTTCCTTACGGCAAACAGCGGAAGTTGGAAATTGCCCGGGCTTTGGCCACAAAGCCGACCCTGTTGCTGCT
>CAKSNI010000137.1 GCA_934476025.1 uncultured Eubacteriales bacterium
TATGGCTGCTGGTGGGACAAACCGTGGGATATGCTCTGGCACGGGGCATTTCCGTCCTGGTCATCAGTTGCCCCTGCGCGTTGGGGCTGGCCACTCCGGTAGCCATCATGGTCGGCAGCGGTGTAGGAGCCAAAAACGGCATCCTTTTTAAAACTGCCGCTTCTTTGGAAGAAACCGGCCGGATCACCACGGTGGCCCTGGACAAAACCGGCACCGTCACCCTCGGAAAACCGAAGGTGACCGATCTTGACCCGGCCGACGGAATCGGCGAAGAAGAACTGCTGCAGGCCGCTTTTTCACTGGAAAACAAAAGCGAACACCCCCTTGCCGGTGCAGTCATCCGGTATGCAGGGGAAAAGAAGATTTCTCCGCTGGAAATCGATGACTTCCGAGCGGTGGCCGGAAACGGCCTTTCGGGGAAAATGCAAAATGTCCCGCTTTATGGCGGAAATAAAGCCTTTATCCAACAATTTTGTTCCATTCCCGATGAGGCTCAAAAGGCGGAGGACGCCTTTTCCGGCGAGGGCAAAACCTCCCTGTTCTTTGCCAAAGAAGGGCATTTTCTGGGTATTATTGCCGTGGCCGACACCCTTCGCCCGGAAAGTCCCGAAGCCATCGCCCGGCTGCACCGCATGGGTCTTTCCGTTGTTCTGTTAACCGGCGATCGCCAAAAAACCGCCGAAGCCATCGCCGGGCAGGCCGGTGTGGACCGAGTGATTGCCGAAGTTCTGCCGGACGGGAAAGAAGCCGTTATCCGGGAGCTGCAAAAAACCGGCAAAGTAGCCATGGTGGGCGATGGCATCAATGACGCGCCGGCTCTGAGCCGGGCCGATATCGGCATCGCCATCGGTGCCGGAACCGATATTGCCATTGACGCGGCCGATGTCGTTCTGGTGAAGAGTCGCCTGACCGATGTTCCGACCGCCATTCGGCTGAGTCGTCACACCCTTCGCAATATCCGGGAAAATTTGTTCTGGGCCTTTTTATACAATGTGATCGGAATCCCGATCGCCGCCGGCGTTTTTTCGTCGCTCGGCCTGACCCTCAATCCGATGTTTGCCGCTGCCGCTATGAGTCTTTCCAGTTTTTGCGTTGTTACCAACGCCCTGCGGCTGAATTTCTTTTCCGCTAAACCGGCGGACAGTCCGGGTTCTGCTGAACTCCTTCCGTCCGCCTCAAAAAATAAGGAGGAACCTTTGATGAAAACCACAATCACACTGAATGTCCGGGGAATGATGTGTTCCCACTGCGAAGCCGCCGTCAAAAAGGCGCTGGAAGCCGTTGACGGGGTGGACGAAGCCAAGGTCAGCCACGAAGCCGGCACCGCAGTTGTCACCCTTTCCAATGAGGTGGATGCCGCTGTTTTAAAAAAAGCCGTTACCGATGCCGGATATACCGTAGACTGACCCGGTTTCGATGCCCGTAGGCAAATTTCCGGTTCTTGCCGTGTTTTTTCTTGACGCAAGAACCGGAATGTTTTATAATGAAACAACAATCATGCAAGGAGGTGCCGCATTTGGCTGACCGCGTTTCCACCAAAACCGTCGCCGGCAATAAAAAGGCCTATCACGAATATTTCGTTTTGGAATCCTTTGAAGCCGGCATTGAACTGACCGGAACCGAAATCAAATCGGTTCGCGCCGGTAATGTCAATTTGAAGGATGCCTGGTGCAGCATCGACGGCGGCGAACTCTTCATCAAGCAGATGCATATCAGTCCGTATGAATTCGGTAACATTTTCAACCGTGACCCGATCCGCAAACGAAAATTGCTGATGCATAAAAAGGAAATTGCTCGTTTATATGGGCAGATGAAAACCCAGGGCATTGCCATCATACCGCTTTCGGTTTATTTCAAGGGGTCACTTGTGAAGGTTCAGGTCGGCCTGTGCAAGGGCAAAAAGCTGCACGATAAACGGGAGGATGCCAAAACCAAAGACGCCAACCGGGAAATTCAGCGCACCCTAAAGCAGCGCAGCACCGGAGCCGGCTAAAAAATTCTTGCTTTTTCGGCGGTTTCGCCGTATCATAAGAAAGGAAAAGCAACTTTTTCTACTCTATCCGGGGATGTAAAGGTTTCGACATGGACCGTGAAGTCCGGGAAGCGAGCCGTGGTGCAGGCCCACGCAAAACCCTGTAACTTTATAAATTAAACAACAACAAACAAGTTGCTTTAGCTGCCTGATTTCAGGCGGCTCGTCCGACCTCAGAGTACCGCGGCTGAGCAAGGGCGTCATTGAGCGGTGAACGTGAACGGAAAGCCGCCCACCTTTCCGTCATGACTTTGGGCTGCCCTTTTCGATCGGATGACGGCTTTCGGCCGATCAGGGGAGAATAAAGAACCGTCTGCGCTCGGAGAAACCCGCATGAATCGATCTGTGGACACGGGTTCAATTCCCGTCATCTCCACCACAAAGGTACGGTAGCAATGATACAAATTGCTACCGTACTTTTTAATTATTCCCTATGAAAATCCCTTGATATAAAGCCAAAAGCGAGGTTAGTGGGTTCAAATGTGAACCTGCCGACCTCGCTTTTTTCGTTTATGGAGTTTCTGGCAAACGCTGCCGCCGGAAAAAGTGAACCCACTCTGCCGAACCTTTTAATTTTTCATAGAATAATTAAAAGGTTTAATCCACCGTAGCGTTGTCCCCGATTTCCTTAAGTGTACAACCATCCTTGACCTTCCATGTGCGAGGGCCACTTGCGCTATAACCAAGCACAAACTCAGCAGCAGCGGGTCTAAAACTTTATACCCCAAGGCATTGATGAGAATTTTTACATTATCCACGAATTCTTCCATTACAGCAACTTGGGACTCTTTCATCACCGTAACATAACGCCTCGTTTTTATTTTTCGGGTACAAACATCATAACAAAGCTGACAGAAAGCAAAACACAGCACAGCAAGATTGCTTTGCATCCAAGCGCCAGCGTCAGAACACTGCCCAGCCCCGCACCGAATCCGAATACCAAAATCACACCGAAATATGTGATGGCTTTCCGTAAAATTTCCTTGTCACGCACATGAAAATACGCACACAAAGCTTCCGTTCCGGCTCTCAGGTTTCCGATACACATTGTGCTGGCATAAGCATGACCGCGTACTTTATGAAAGGTCTGCACCTGCATAGCGCAGACAAAGGATACCAATGCGTTAGCGAGCGGTTCAATCGCGGGCGGCAGAAATCCGACCGTAAAAAGCAAGATGATTTCAAAAACAAGAATAATTTGCCGCCAGTGAAATTTTTCATAATTTTTGAGGCGCATATGTATACATTCCGCAACTGCCGTGCCTATAAGAAAAGAAACAACCGGAATAAGATATTTAAAAACCGTAGACCATTCCTGTTGAAAAAGCGCAGTGCTGAGCAATACTATATTTCCCGTTTGCGCGTTGGCAAACACTTCACCGCGGCAAGTATATGTGTATGCGTCCTGAAAGCCTCCGGACAAAATTATAAAAACCGCCGCCCTGAAGCTGTCCGACATTTGCCCGTGAAAAGGTTTAACGGTTTTCATTACGCTTCCTCTTTTCCGGGAAGGTGAAAAGAAACACAGTATAGGCAAGCATAAAACCGAGCGCGTATAATATTATAGTGGCAATACTGCATTTCTCAAGACATTTTCCGACGACGCCAAGTGCAAATCCGATGGCGAATGCTGCCGATACGAAACGGCTGTCCTTTTTATCGGCGCACGGTCTTTTAAGAGTATTTAAAAGCAGGATAAGCATTGCCGAGTCGAGCATTGCGACCATAACAATTTCCAAAACCGATTTCATTTTTTAAGACCTTCCTTTCATAATTGTTTTTATACTGATAAGCTTGGTGCAAAGGCACAAAACTTTGATAGCTTCCGTAATCTCCCGTACAGTGGCGAAAGAAGGCGCCAATCTTATATTTCTGTCTTCCGGGTCATATCCGTGCGGATAAGCGGAACCGGCCGGTGTAAATTTCACACCGTATTTTTCGCACATCTTCACAACAGCCTTGGCGCATCCCGGCATCGTATTAAAG
>CAKSNI010000138.1 GCA_934476025.1 uncultured Eubacteriales bacterium
CGACCTGTATTGGCAGGCCGACCGCTTTGTCCGCACCCTAAAAATGTGCAAGGTCCGGGAAATGGATGACAAAGCCACCGACGAAGAAACCAACTATGACGGAGATTATGTTGTAGACGAAAAAGCACGGACCGCCACCCTGACCCCGTCCGGCGTTAAAAAGGCCGAAAGCTATTTCCATTTGAACAACCTGAACGATGCCGAAAACATCACCATTTCCCACCACATCACCCAAGCCATTCGGGCGCACGGGGTTATGCAGCGGGATATTGACTATGTTGTGAAAGACGGAGAGGTCATCATTGTTGATGAATTCACCGGCCGTCTGATGTTCGGGCGTCGGTACAACGAAGGGCTGCACCAGGCCATCGAAGCCAAAGAAGGCGTTACGGTGGCGCAGGAATCCAAAACCCTGGCCACCATCACCTTCCAGAACTTTTTCCGTCTTTACGAAAAGCTGTCGGGTATGACGGGGACCGCCGCCACCGAAGCGCAGGAATTTCAGGAAATCTACAAACTGGATGTTGTGGAAATTCCGACCAACAAGCCGGTCATCCGGGTGGATCATGACGATATCATTTACAAAACCGAACAGGCCAAATTCCGTGCCGTTCTCCGGCAGATTGCCCAGTGCCACGAAAAAGGCCAGCCGGTACTGGTCGGCACCATCACCATTGAAAAAAGTGAAGAACTGAGCAAACTGCTGAAAAAGAACGGCATTGCCCATCATGTTCTCAATGCCAAAAACCACGAAAAAGAAGCGGAAATCATTGCCCAGGCCGGTAAGTTCGGGGCCGTCACCATCGCCACCAACATGGCCGGCCGCGGAACCGACATTATGCTCGGCGGTAATGCGGAATACCTGGCCAAAGCCCGAATGAAGCATGACGGTTACAGTGAAGAAATGATCAACGCCGCCACCGGCTTTGCCGAAACCGAAGATGAAGAAATCCTGAAGGCCCGTCAGACCTACGGGGATTTGTACCGTTCCTTCAAAGAAGAAATCGAACCGGAAGCCGAAGCGGTCCGCAAAGCCGGCGGTCTTTTCATCGTCGGCACCGAACGTCATGACTCCCGTCGGATTGACAATCAGCTCCGCGGCCGTTCCGGTCGTCAGGGAGATCCGGGCGAATCGGTATTCTATATTTCGCTGGAAGACGATCTGATGCGTCTTTTCGGCGGAGAACGCATTGCCTCCATGATGGAAGCATTGAAGGTGGACGAGGACACACCGCTGCAGTATAAAATGCTTTCCCATTCCATCGAATCGGCTCAACGCAAAAAAGAGGGCATGAACTTCGCCGCCCGGAAAAATACCGTGGAATACGACGATGTTATGAACAAACAGCGCGAACTCATTTACAAACAGCGCAATCAGGTGCTGGACGGTGAGGAACTCAAGCCATCGATTCTGCGGATGATCGACGATACCATCGATGCTCATGTTGCCGATTATACGGCGGACGCATTGACGGAAAACTGGGATTTTGCCGGGCTGCGGGAATATTTTGTCGGCTGGATTTGCGATCCCAGCGATTTCCATTATACCGCCGAACAGCTCAACACGCTGACCCGGGAGGATCTCTCCAATCAGTTAAAACAGGCGGCCCACGATAAATACGAAAAACGCGAAGAAATGTTCGGGCATGAATTGATGCGGGAAATTGAACGGGTGGTTCTGCTGCGTTGCGTGGATACCAACTGGATGGATCATATCGATGCCATGGATCAGCTTCGTCAGGGAATCGGGCTGCGGGCCTACGGTCAGCATGACCCGGTGGTCGCCTATCGGAATGAGAGTTATGATATGTTCACCGCGATGAGCAATGCCATCCGGGAACAAACCGCCAAACTGGTGTTGACGGTAGCGGTTCGCCGGCAGGAAGATGTAAAACGGGAAAAGGTAGCCGAAGAAAACACCGACGGGAAATCCGCCACCGTAAAAGGCAAGGGCGCCGTTCCGCTCAATGCCCCCTGCCCCTGCGGCAGCGGTCTCAAATACAAACGCTGCTGCGGAAAGAATCTGAACCGGTAAGAAAGGAAGAGCTTTATGCCTGAAATTTTAAAATGCGCCCCTGCCTTCAAGGATTATCTCTGGGGCGGTGATACCTTAAAAAAACTCTATGGGGTTCATGCAATGGAAAAGGTCGCCGAAGCCTGGGTGCTTTCCTGCCATCCGGACGGGCCGAGCACCGTTGACGGCGGTCCTCTGGCTCAGAAAACGCTGCCGCAGGCATTGCAGGAATTGGGACCGGCGGCTCTGGGAAGCCGCGCTGCCCGTTTTCCCTTTTTCCCTCAGCTCATCAAGCTGATCGATGCCAAAGACCGCCTTTCGGTTCAGGTTCATCCAAGTGACGCCTACGCCCTGGAACACGAAAAGCAATTCGGAAAAACCGAAATGTGGATTGTTCTGGATGCCAAGCCGGGGGCCGGGATCTATTACGGTTTTCAGCGGCCGGTTTCCAAGGAAGAATTCCGGCATTATATTGAAAGCCAGACCCTGCCGGAAATTCTCAATTTTGTTCCGGCCAAAAAGGGCGATTGTTTCTTCATTCCCTCCGGAACGGTTCACGCTATCGGGGCCGGGCTGCTTATTGCGGAAATCCAGCAAAATTCCAATGTTACCTATCGGGTATACGATTACGGCCGGGTAGGGGCCGACGGAAAACAGCGTCCCCTGCACATCGAACAGGCCATCGCCGTTTCCCATACCGATGTTCCGAAACCCCAGCCGACCTTTGCAAAGCAAACCCGGGAGGATGCCGTAATCCAGCCGCTGGCCCAATGCGACTACTTCACGGTAGACCGCATTACCCTGAACGGAACCGTTACCCTGACTCCGCAGGATTCGTTTCTCTGCGTTTTGGTGCTGGAAGGTTCCGGTCAGCTGAACGGCCGCTCCTTTGCCCCGTATGACTGTTTCTTCATTCCGGCCGATGTTCCGTCCTGCCGCGTTTGCGGAAACGCCGTCTTTTTAACTTCACGGGTATAAGCCCACGCTATGACACACGCCCCGGCCGATTTCGGCCGGGGCGTGTGTCGATATTATATTACGGGAAAGGCAACAAAATCAGGAAAATTCCGCATCCTGAAGGGCATCGTACCCTCGCTCGCCGGTACGGATTTTCACCACATCTTCCACATCATACAAAAAGATTTTTCCATCGCCGATATGGCCGGTATACAGCACCGATTTTGCCGTTGCAATTGCCAGTTCCACCGGCACCTTGGAAACCACAATATCCACCTGAATTTTGGGAAGAAGCGACGGTTCCACCTCAATCCCGCGGTAATACTCCGGTTTTCCCTTCTGAAGCCCGCAGCCCAGCACATGGCTGACCGTCATACCGGTAATTCCGATTTTGGCCATAGCGTTTTTCAGCGGTTCCAATTTGGATTCCCGGCAAATAATCTCGATTTTCGTCATCCGCACACCGCCTTTCGGCACCACCCCGGAGGCCGCCCGCGGCATTTCCTGAACCTCCACTGCCTGGGCAATCGGCACTTCCCCGGTTACCGGGACCGGTTCACCCTGAGCCACATATTCCGGCGTCATAGCAAAGCCGGCGTAGGCGCTCTGCAGGCCGTGTTCCCGAACATCCAGCCCTTCGATTTCCTCTTCTTTGGAAACGCGCAGGCCGAAAATTTTCCGAATCAACAGAAATGTCAGCGTAATGGATACAGCCGTGAACGCGGCAGTGCTGAACATTCCCAGCAGCTGAATACCAAGCTGACGGAAGCCGCCTCCGTAAAACAATCCCTCACCGGCAATCTGGTTTGCCCCAAAGTTCACCCCGTCACCCATTCCTCTGGCAAAAGCCGGAGTGGATTTCGTCGCGAAAAGGCCGACCGAAAGGGTTCCCCAGATCCCGTTAAAGAAGTGGACCGCCACCGCTCCTACCGGGTCATCCACATGAAGCACATGATCCAAGAACCAAACGCCGAAAACCACCAGTAACCCCGAAACCGCTCCAATCATAATAGCGCCGAAGGCATCACAGAC
>CAKSNI010000139.1 GCA_934476025.1 uncultured Eubacteriales bacterium
GTGTTCATCTGCCTGCCGATTGCCATCGTTATGATGATTGCGGTACTCTTTGTCATTAAGACGGTTGAGGCTAAAAAACATCCGGCAAAGGGCTGAGCGTTGCCAAAGTTTTTAAAAATTTTTCGGCCGTGTGCCTTCAGAAACCGCTTCTGACGGCGCGCGGCCGTCAGATTTCCGGGAAAAGTTTCGTTTCAGTTTAGATTTGTATGATATGATTTGAAAATAAGGAGGGGTTATATGATCGCAGTGTGGATCCTTTTGGGGCTTCTGGCCGTTTTTGTGCTGTATCTGATCTTTTTATGGATATGCAGCCTGACGGTGGATCCCAAAAAAGAGTACAACGAAAACAGCCCGTTTTTTCGCTCCCTTTTGTATTTTGCTTCGGGCGTGGTGCTTTTTGGGGCACGGGTAAAAATTCGGGCGCAGGGAATCGAACAGATTCCTCCCGGCCCGGTGCTGTTTGTGGGGAACCATTGTTCCAACTTTGATCCCATTATTGAATGGGAAATTCTGAAAAAATGGAACCCGGCTTTTATCTCCAAGCCTTCCAATTTCCGCATTCCGTTTTACGGGCGGTTTATTCAGCGCTGCTGTTTTATGCCCATTGACCGGGAAAATCCGCGCAATGCCATCACCACCCTTTCCCGCGCTACGGCGCTGCTGAAGAAAGGGGAGGTTTCCGTTGCGGTATACCCGGAAGGTACCCGGAGCAAAACCGGGGAACTTTTGCCTTTTCATAATGTTGTGTTCCGGCCGGCGCTGAAAGCCGGCGTGCCGATTGTGGTACTGGCCATTGACGGAACCACGGCAATTCATCGCAATTTTCCGTTTCACCGGAGCGTGGTGGATGTTCGGGTGGTACGGGTGATGCCGCCCGAGGAAACAGCCGGAATGCGAACCGAAGCCATCGGGGAAGCGGTTCGGGAATCGCTGCTTTCGGCTTTTTCGCCGGAAAAATCCGAATCAAATCAATGATACCGTTTTAAGGGGAGAAAATCGTGGGAATTCAGTACATACTTTATAATCCGTCAGCCGGGAACGGAAAATGCCGGGAAAAAATCGTCGGGCTGGAAAACGATCAGACCGTTTCGGTCAGCATGGAAAAAGTGACCAGCTACCGAACCTTCTTTGAAGGATTGGAGGAAGATGCCAGCGTCATTCTCTGCGGCGGCGACGGGACCCTCAATCGTTTTATCAATGATGTGCGCGATATTGAAATCCGTGTTCCGGTTTATTATTATGCCGTGGGCAGCGGAAACGATTTCGCCCGTGATCTCGGCCACAGTGCCGGGGATCTGCCCGACTACGAAATCGGGCAATATCTCAAAAATCTGCCGGAAGTGACGGTCAACGGGAAAAAATTCCTGTTTTTGAACGGGATCGGCTACGGAATTGACGGGTATTGCTGCCAGGAGGGCGACCGCCTGCGGGAAAAAAATGCGGCGGAACACACCGACGCTCCGATCAATTATACCGCGATTGCTATCAAGGGGTTGCTGTTTCACTATCATCCCAAACGGGCTGTTGTGACGGTAGACGGCGTTCGGCATGAATTCAAACGGGTCTGGCTTGCTCCGGTGATGCACGGAACCTATTACGGCGGCGGAATGATTCCCACTCCCGGCCAGAATCGTTCAGATCCGTCGGGAACCCTTTCGGTTATGGTTTTCCACAATTGCGGAAAACTGAAGGCGCTGATGATTTTCCCGGGGATTTTTAAAGGGGAACATATCCGCCATAAAAAACAGGTGACGGTGCTGCGCGGAAAGGAAATTACCGTGGAATTTGACCGCCCGACTCCGCTGCAGATTGATGGGGAAACCGTTTTGGGGGTAACCTCCTATACCGCTGTTTCCCACGGGCAAAAGGCTTCGCCGGCAGGGAAAGCCGAAGCGGTGCGTAATGCCCGATTTTTAAAATGACAACGCTGGCCGGGTTTTCCCGGCCGCTTGATTTTTTCGGCATTTTGTGGTACGATATCGGTACCGGAAATGGAGTTCGGCATTTTTTGAATCACTCGGTTTATTCCCGAAAAGTTGGGAAATCTTAACAAACAGGAGGAGGAATCAGGATGGACAAAAAACAGAAAAAGGTATGGATTACTGTCGGAGCGGCCGTCCTTGGGCTTGGCGGTGTGGCAGCCCTATCGTATGCGGCCATCAGCACGCTGATGAATGTTGCCATGGATCGGACCATGCACGAAATCCTTCCCAAACCGGTTATTGATAAAGGCAAAGACAAAATCGCCGGTTCCATGGATATGACGGAGTTTGTTCAGGAAGTGGAAGGCGCGGCAGAGCGTCTGAAAGAAAAAGAAAACGAAACCGTGGAAATCACTGCCCGGGACGGGGTTCGGCTGGTGGGGCATTGGATTCCCTGCAAACGAACCCGTCGGGTGATTATTGCCATGCATGGCTGGCGTTCTTCCTGGAATAAAGATTTCGGAACCATTGCCGACTTTTGGAACGAATGCGGTTGCGATGTTTTGTATGCCGAACAGCGTGCGCAGGGTGAAAGCGGCGGCGACTATATGGGCTTCGGGATGCTGGAACGCTACGACTGCCGGGATTGGGTGGACTATGTGGTGGAAAGAACCCAGGGGAAAATGCCGATTTATCTCGGCGGGGTATCCATGGGGGCCACTACGGTGCTGATGACTGCCGGGCTGGATCTGCCGGGAGAGGTCAAAGGCATTATGGCTGACTGCGGTTTTACTTCTCCGCTGGCCATTTGGCGTCATGTGATGGAAAACAATCTGCATCTTTCCTATTCGTTATACGCGCCGGTCATCAATGAACTGTGCAAGCGGCGGATTCAGATGAATAACAATGATTATTCCACATTGGATGCCATGAAGGTGTGTCATACCCCGGTTTTGTTTATTCACGGAACCGATGATACCTTTGTTCCGGTAACCATGACTTATGAAAACTACAAGGCCTGCGCGGCCGAAAAGCGGCTGCTGATTGTTCCGGGGGCCGGCCACGGAATGAGTTATTACACCGACCCGGAGAGCTATCGGAAGGCAGTGCTGGAATTCTTCAAAGAAAATGACAAACGCCCGATTGCTTCGCCGGAAGATCCGACAAAAAGCGAAAACGAAAATCCGGATGATTCCGCCCCTGCCGAGGAAGAATAAGAAAAACCCGTTTCCGGGATAAGCGGAAGCGGGTTTTGATTTTGGTTGATTTGCTTTAAAAGAGAACGGTTTTAACCGGATTGCCGTGTTCCCGGATCAGACGAAGCAGGTCATCGCTTTGCAGCCAAACGGTGGCGGTGTTGTCATTCGGGTGAACTCCGATCAGATGCCCTTCAAAATAGCGGTCCAGGTAAAAGGTAACCCGGCAATTCTGATCTTCCAGCAAACCAAGCGGCGTTACGGAACCGGGTGTCAGCTTCAAAAATTCCGCCAATTCTTCGGGCTTGGCAAAACTGAGATTGCGAAGCCCCTCCTGTTTGCGGAATTGCTTTAAATCCACCCGACGGTCGCCGGCAACGGTGATCAGATAGTAATTCTGCTTCTTGTCATCCCGCACAAAGAGGTTTTTGGCATCCCACTGCGGGTAGGGAAGGGAAATTTCCTGCAGTTCTTCCATATTAAAAACAGCCGGATGCTCGGTTACCTCGTAGGAAATGCCGTGCTGATCGAGATAACGGTAGGTTTCTTGTTTGTTCATGAAGTCAGACTCCTTCCGCATAAAAAAGCGTGGGAACAGCCTGAGCCGCCCCACGCAAAGAACCGGTTTAATGGATATATTTCTTTAAGAAGTCGGTGGAAACCTTGAGGCTCTTGAAGGGATCACCGTCGATAAAGCGGGCATCCTGTTCAATGACAAAGTGCTTGACGCCGGCTTTTTCGGCCGCTTCAATCACCGGATCCCAGGCAATGGTTCCGTTTCCGATTTCGGTCATGGTGCCGCAGAACTTTCCGGCATCCCGAATCAGCTGAACATCTTTAAGATGCAGAATATCAATC
>CAKSNI010000140.1 GCA_934476025.1 uncultured Eubacteriales bacterium
CTTTTTCCCTTGATTTCCACGGGGAAGTGTGTTAGATTATTCTTGCGCTCAAAAACAAATTGATTTGTGTGTTCACGAGAGAAAAACATTTTTCGTTAAAAATTCGGAGGAAAAAATTATGACAGTGGCTCTTTTGGGCTTTGGTACGGTAGGGCTTGGTGTTTATAACATTTTGTCCCAGACCCCCGGTATTACTGTGAAATATGTTGTTGATCTGCACCGCCATGAGGAATTACCGGTGCATTCGGTTACCGAGATTGAGGTTGCTTTACAGGATGAGGAAGTGGACACCGTTGTTGAGGTGATCGGCGGCGAACATCCGGCGCTGGAATTTGTCCGCGATTCGCTGAAGGCCGGAAAAAATGTGGTTACGGCCAACAAACTTCTGATCAGTACCCATTATGAAACCTTGAGCCGGCTGGCGCTTGAAAAGGGCCTTTCGCTACGTTACACCGCTGCCGTTGGCGGAGGAATTCCCTGGCTGGTGAATTTGCGGCGGGCAACCCGGGTTTCGGAAATCTATGAAGTATCCGGGATTATGAACGGAACCTCCAACTATATTCTGGATGCTATGCACAGTGAGTCGGAAAACTTTGAAGTGGCTTTACGCCAGGCCCAGGAACTCGGATATGCCGAACGGGATCCTTCTGCCGATATTGACGGAATTGATACCTGCTGCAAAATTGTTCTTTCGGCTGATTTGGCTTTTTCGGCGGCATTGGATCGCCGGGAGGTTGACTGTGCCGGAATCCGCGAAATAACGGTTCAGGATATATCCGCCTGTGAGTTTGAAGGTTGTGTTTGCAAACTGATGGGGTTTGCCTATTTCAATGAAGGCCATCTTTCGGTGTTTGTTGAGCCGACTTTTGTGCCGAAAAACAGTATGGAAGCATCGGTTCATAAAAACCTGAATCTCATTTCTTTTGACGCTCAATATGTCGGCCGCGAAAGTTTCTACGGGTTCGGTGCCGGCCGCTATCCGACGGCATATACTGTGGTACAGGACTGTTTGGATATTTCCGAAGAAAAAACAGGGCTTTATAACGAATCAATGAAAAAACAAACGATCGATAACTCTCTGGTGTCGCATCCCTACTATCTGCGCACGGATGCAGCGGATGATTTTGTGACCCGGCATTGCCGGCGCAAATGCGGCGACGGGATGATCACCGATTCGGTTTCGGTAGAAGAAATGCACGCCTTTGCCCGCCGGGTAAAGGAAAACGGGAAGACTTGTTTCTTTGCCGGAATGCAAAAAGATAATTCGGAGGATGACTGAATGTTAAAGGTTCTGAAATTCGGCGGAAGCTCCATGGCGGATGCCAAACAGTATCAAAAAGTCCGTTCGATTGTTGAAAGCGACCCGGCCCGGAAGGTTGTGGTTGTTTCGGCAGCGGGGAAACGCTTTTCGGAAGATCACAAGATCACCGATCTTTTGTATTTGTGCCATGCCCATCTTAATTACGGTGTCCCTTGTGATACGGTTTTTAAGATGATTTCCGACCGTTATTGTTCCATTCGGGATGATTGCGGACTTCAGACGGATATTGAAGGGGAACTGGCCAAAATCCGCCAAAAGATGGAAACGGGAATCAGTGAGGACGAATTGGTTTCCCGCGGAGAATATCTTTCCGCGAAACTGATGGCGGACTATCTCGGATTTGATTTTGTGGATGCCTCCCGGTGGATTCGCTTCCGCTTTGACGGAACCGTAGATACGGAAAAATCCTACCGGCTTTTGCGGGATCTGGCTACCAACCGAAAGGTAGTTATTCCCGGGTTTTATGGGGCTATGCCGAACGGTGCGATTCGGGTCATGTCCCGGGGCGGTTCGGATATTACAGGAGCCCTGGCTGCCGCCGCGCTGGATGCGGATGTTTATGAAAACTGGACCGATGTTTCCGGAATTTTGATGGCCGACCCGCGGATCGTGGAAGATCCGAAACCGATTGAACATATAACCTATGATGAACTTCGGGAACTTTCTTATATGGGTGCCCAGGTGCTTCATGAAGGCACGGTTTTTCCGGTTCGGGAACGCAATATTCCGGTCAACATCCGCAATACCAATGATCCCGACAATCCGGGCAGTTTGATTCGGGAAAGTTTTGACGACACAGGGGATGCCGAATCCGGATTTGTTACCGGGATTGCCGGCCGGAAAAATTTCACCATCATCACCGTCACCAAAAACGGTCTGTCCACCATGGTCGGCGGGCTTCGCACTATTTTGGAAACCTTTGAAAAATTCGAGGTGAGCGTTGAATATGTGCCGAGCGGAATCGATAATGTTTCGGTAGTGGTTTCGGCCAAAAACATTGCGGAAAGCCAGTATGCCATTCTGGCCGATTTGCAAAAGAATTTCCGTCCCGACAGCATCAATGTGACCGAAGATATTGCCATTGTAGCCGTTGTCGGCCGGAAGATGGCTTCTAAGCCGGGAATGTCCGGAAAACTGTTTGCTGCTCTGGGTGAAAACAATATCAACATCCGCATGATTTCTCAGGGTACGGAAGAATTCAATATTATTGCCGGCGTAAAAAATGATGACTTTGAAAAAACCGTTCGGGTCTTGTATAACAGCTTTGTGAAAAAATGAGAGAGGAGATAGCTCTATGAAACTTTATAATGTCGCTATCCTTGGGGCAACCGGCGAGGTCGGCTGCGAAATGCTTAAGGTGCTGGAAGAACGCGATTTTCCGGTGGGGGAACTTCGTTTGTTGGCCAGCAGACGCAGTGTGGGGAAGCAGAAAATCTTTCGCGGCAAAACATACACAGTGCAGGAGGCTGCTCCTCAGTCGTTTGAGGGGATGGATATTGTATTGGGCGCAGCGTCCAATGCCGTTGCCAAAGCCATGGCACCGGCTATTGTTGCGGCCGGGGCGGTATTTGTGGATAACTCCAGCGCTTTTCGAATGGATCCCCAGGTTCCGCTGGTCATTCCGGAAATCAATCCGCAGGATGCCAAGCTGAACCACGGAATCATCTCCAATCCGAACTGCTCTACCATTGTCACTCTGATGGCTCTGTATGCCATCAATCAGATCAGCCCGCTGACTTCCGTTATTGCCTCTACCTATCAGGCGGTTTCCGGTGCCGGAGCAATGGGACCGGTAGAACTGGCCGAGCAAACCCATGCTTTCTGCGAAAATCGGGAAATCAAACATTCGGTTTTCCAGCATCAGATTGCCTTTAATCTGATTCCCGAAATCGGAAGCGAATCGACCGAAGGATATACCACCGAGGAAATGAAAATGCAGAATGAGGGCCGTAAAATCATGCATTTGCCGGAACTCAAGGTCAGCTGCACCTGCGTTCGGGTTCCCGTGATGCGTTCCCATTCCATTTCTGTGGTGCTCAGAACCAAGGATCCGATCAGCGTGGAGGCAGCCAAAGAGGCAGTTTCCAAAGCAGCCGGTGTTCGACTTGTTGATCATCTTTCGGCTCATGAATATCCGATGCCGCTGGATACCAGTGATCAGGATCTGGTATTTGTCGGGAGAATCCGCCCGGATCTGACCGACGACCACGGTTTGAACCTCTGGTGCTGCGGCGACCAGGTTCGTAAAGGGGCAGCTACCAATGCGGTTCAGATTGCCCAGCTTCTGGTCGAAGAATAATTTTTGCAATCAAAACCACCGGTTCAACCGGTGGTTTGCTCCACCCCTATAAGGGGTGATTACTGGCTTGACCCCTAAAAGGGGTTTCGAAAGTTTAGCACCGCATTCTTCCCACGGTAGAACCGAGGGTTTATTTCCACGTCTAAAGATACCAAAAAAACTCCCCGAACAAAGAAATTTGCTCGGGGAGTTTTTTTGGTGGTATGCTAACTCTGTATCCGCAGAAAGTCAAGTCTTTTTTGCCCTCAAAATTTGAGCCGCAGTAGACAAAGAAATACGAGAACTCGCGAATGAAGAGTAGAGAAA
>CAKSNI010000141.1 GCA_934476025.1 uncultured Eubacteriales bacterium
GTTATAATGCCAAAATAATGAACAAACACAAAAAAGGGGGGCTTGTCTTGACCAAAGACGAGTTTTTGCTTCGGGAGGCTCTTTGGGAAACGCCGGGGGCCACTCAGCGCAGCCTTTCGGAAAAGCTGGGTGTTTCTTTGGGCAAAATTCATACGCTCATTACGGCAGCGCGGGAATCGGGAGAGGTTTCCGAAGAAGGAACATTGACCGAAAAGGGGCTTTGTGCCCTGGAACCCTACCGGGTTCGCAACGCGGTCATCATGGCCGCCGGGACTTCTTCCCGGTTTGCTCCGCTTTCCTTTGAAAAGCCGAAGGGGTTGTTCACCGTTCGCGGAGAAGTGATGATTGAACGGCAGATTCGGCAGCTGAAAGAACGGGGCATTACGGAAATCTATGTGGTTGTCGGCTACATGAAGGAGCTTTTTTACTATCTGGAGAAGAAGTTCGGGGTAAAGATTTTAGTCAACCGGGAGTTCCAGAGCCGCAACAATCTTTCTTCGGTTTTGGCGGCGCAGGAGGTTTTCGGCAACAGCTATCTGTGCTATTCGGACAACTACCTGCAGAAAAATCCCTATCGTTCCTATGTCTGGCGTTCCTATTTTGCGGCACAGTATTCCGAAGGATATACCGACGAATATGTTTTAAAAACCGACAAAAACGGGAAAATCGTTCAGTATTATCCGGCCGGTGAGGATTGCTGGTACCAGATGGGAGAAATGTACTTTGACCGCAAAACGGCGCAGGATTTTCTGAATCTGCTCAAAAAGGAATACGATTATCCGGGCATTGCGGATATGAAGGTGGACGACTTTTTCATGCGGCACCTTTCCTCGTTGGATTTCTATATGGAAAAGCGGGACAGCGACGCGGTTCTGGAATTCGACAACATTACGGAAATTGAGGCGTTTGACGATCAGTTCCTTCGCAATATGGGGGAAAACATTCTGACCAACATCTGCCGCACCCTTTCCTGCAAAGAAACCGAAATCTGCGATGTGGAACGCATTTCGGCCGGAAATACCAATGTCATTTTCAGTTTCCGGGTAAAGGATGCTTCCTATATTTACCGTCATCCCGGGCTCGGCAGCGACAAAATCATCGACCGGAGCCGGGAAGAAATCGCCATGAAGAAGGCCGCCGAAATCGGGTTGGATCCGACTTTGATTGCCTGCGATTCCAAAAAGGGCTGGAAAATCTGCCGGTTTATCGAAAATGTCGGCTTTGATTACGAAAACCTGAGCGATGAGGAGCGGGGCGTGCGGATGCTCAGCCGCTTCCACCGCGGAAAGGAAAAGCATCATCTCGGTTTTCGCATGGATATGATGCAGCGCGCCAAGGAAATCGGGAATCTGGTTCCGTCGGAATTTTTTGAACAGCATCAGGAATACGCCGTTTTGCGGCAGCAAACCGAAAAACTGTACCGTCTGGCCGAAGCCGACGGATACGAACCGGAAATGTGCCACAACGATTGCTGCGACACCAATATTCTGCTCGGAAAAACCGGGACTTTTCTGATTGACTGGGAGTATGCCGGGGACAACGATCCCGCGGCGGATCTTTCCACCTTTATTATCGGAGCCCGGCACAGCCGGGAGGAAGTGGAACGGATTTTAAGCATCTATTTCGACCGGAAACCGGACGAAAAGGAACGCCGGCATTTTTATGCCTGGATTGCCATTTGCGCCTACTTCTATTACACCTGGGGGATTTTCGAGGAAAATCTCGGCAAGGATATCGGGGATTTGTCGTATATCTGGTATCGGTATATTGAAGAATACCTGCCTTTGGCTACGGCGATGTACGAAAATGAGGAGGAAAAATAACAGTGGAACAAAAACCGATTAAATTAAAACGAATTCTTGGCTTCGCGCCGGCCTACGGAGCGGCCGTCGGTCTGGTTGTTTCGGGAACCGCCATGTTCTCGGTCGGCCATGTGGCCGGCATTTCGGGGTACGCCACCTTTCTGACCGCGCTGATTGCGCTGATTCCCATGATGGCGGCAGCCTTCGCTTTCGGGGAACTGACCGCCATGCTGCCGGGCGGCGGCATGATTTCCGACTACACCCAGCCGGCCCTCGGAAAATTCTTCGCCACCTTCGCGCTGCTCAGCGGTTATTTGGTGTTGATTTCCACCGACGGGGCCATGCAGCTGGTGATGGGCGGCATTTCCATGGAAAATCTGCTCGGTGTGCCGCAGCTGGTGATCACCGGGGTGTTTTTTGCCGTGGTCGTGATCATCAATCTGCTGAATGTAGACTTTTACGGGAAGGTTGAATCGGTGGTCACCATCGTCATGATGATTACCTTTGTCGCCTTTGCGGTGATCTGCAATTTCCGGGTAGGGGAAGCCTTTGGGGCGGTTCCGGTCAATGCCGGCGCTTCCTTTTTGCCCGAAGGCGGCATGAAAAGTGTTTTCTCGGCAGTCGGTTCCGCCATCTGGTTCTTCATCGGATTTGAATTTGCCTGCCCGATGGCCGAAGAAAACAAAAAGCCTTATAAAAACATTCCGTATGCCCTGATTTTCGGGCTTTTAACCATCTATCTGGTGGATTCCCTGTTTGCGATGGCGGCCGTTCGCTATACCGATCTTTCGATATTGCAGAACTCCACCATTCCGCAGACCGAAGCCTCCCGTGCGATGCTCGGAAATGTCGGGCATGTGATCATGGCCGTGCTGACGGTACTGGCCTCCTTTACCACCGCCAATGCCTATATGGCCTCTCTGCCGAGAATGCTGTACGGACTGGCCCGGGAAGGCATGGTGCCGAAATTCTTCGCCAAAATCAACCCGAAAACCAGAACACCGATTTACGGTATTTTGTTCACCGCGTTTTTGATGCTGATCACCGTGGTCTATCTGGCCGTCGGCGGCACCGGGGTCGACACGGTTTCCAAACTGATCAACATTGCCAGCATCACCTGGATGATTTCCTACGCCATCGCCATGATCGATGTGCTGGTGCTGCGGAAACGCTATCCGGATTTTCCGCGGCTTTGGAAGGCTCCCTGCGCCTTTATTACCATGCCCATCGGCTTAATCGGGGTGGGATATGCCATCTTCACCCTGCGGGAATATCTGTGGCAGGCATTGATCTGCATGGCCATTGTTGCGGCCTATTGTCTGATTTGGGGGAAAATCAAGGGGTTCTCCCTGTTCCGTCCGACCGATATTCGAAAATGCGTCGCTTCCATTCGGGAACACTCGGAAGAGCTGGAGGTTTGGGATGAAGAAATCGACCGGTACTGCCAAGCCCATCCGCTTTGATGCGAGAACGGCGATCCGACGGGATCAGCTGATTCAGTTGTTGGAATCCCTGCCCGGGATCCAAAGGGAAAGCGACCCCGGAAAGCTGCCGGTCCGCTTCTCGGTGACCGGGCATGAACCGCTTTCGGAGTTTACCCTCTCCTACCGGGTGGAAAACCGTTTTTGGACCCGCCATTACAACCCGGTTCTCTCGGTTTCGCTTCCCTCTTCCGAAGAAGGGAAGTGGATCTATCGGGGAAGTTCCTTTTCCGGGCCGGACAGCGAGGTAAAAAATCGCCTGAACCGCAATTCTCTGTTGGCGGCCCAGGGCAAACGGTTTGATTTTTCCGAACTGACGGTTTCGGGCAAAAACTCGGGCGGCTGCGCCTCCCTGATGCCCTTTGGGGGAAGCATTGTACGAATACTGTTTCCCGGCGCCACCTATCTGATTCGCCCGACAGCCCGGGAAGCGGCTGCCTGGATTCAGACTCTGCAGCTGATTCTGGCCGAATTTTCGAAGGGCTGAAAGGCAATCTTTTTACCGGATTATAAAAAAACCGCGCCCCGGGGCGCGGTTTCAGTCTGTCGAAAAAGTCCAGCAAAAGCTGGGCTTTTTTACGTAAATATGGTATAATAGAAACGGTGATGAAAG
>CAKSNI010000142.1 GCA_934476025.1 uncultured Eubacteriales bacterium
CTTTTAGAGTATTGATTCGCAAAGTGGTGGCACGGGTGCAGCGGAACCCATGAAGAATCTTTTCAAAATCGTTCGGATAGGCTTTTTGAAGGTTGTCGGTTAAAAAGGACGGATAGGCCGCGGCGGGTTGATTCATGGTTTGCCTTCTTTCTGCCGGAATTCTCTTAACATAAATATTACATACAGTATAACAGGCAAAAAGAATTTCGTCAAGAAGGGGGAAACCGTTTTGCCGAAAACCGTGTATGTGTTAGAGTGATGTGTGACAAACCGAGGCATAACGGCAAGGTTGAACGCAGTCACCGCAAGGATAACGAGTATTTTATGCTGATCATAAGTTTTATTCATGCGAGGATTTTCAAAAAGAGTTGGCCGTTCATCAGCGCAGCTATAACAATTTCCCTATGCGTCCTCTCAACCGGCGCTCTCCGAAACAGGTCTTATTTACTTTTCCCAATCTGTAACACATCATTGACAAACCTACACGAAAAATGGGAACTTCTTCCCAAGAAAGCGAGATTTTGGCAGCGGAATTTTGAAAAAAATGCCGATTCGTCAAAAACTGGTTGCTATTGACTGATTTTTTGCTATAATAAAATGGAGGCGGTTTGGACCGTCGGGAGGATTGCTATGACCTATGAGGCTTTAAAACACAACGAAACGGTGAATACATATATCCGCCGGGCCGACGAATCGTTGATTGCTCTCGGCTTTACCGAACACAGTTTTCCCCATGTAACCCGGGTGGCCGAAAACGCGGCCTATATTCTTTCATCGCTTGGCTACAGCGAACGGGAAGTGGAACTGGCAAAAATAGCCGCTTATCTGCATGATATCGGAAATCTGGTAAACCGGGTGGATCATTCCCAAAGCGGTGCGATTATGGCCTTCCGCATTCTGGATGAAATGGGAATGCCGGCCGATGATCTTTCCACGGTGGTAACAGCCATCGGCAATCACGACGAGGGAACCGGCGTGCCGGTCAATGCCATAGCTGCCGCGCTGATTTTAGCCGATAAAAGCGATGTTCGCCGTAGCCGGGTCCGCAACAGTGATCCCACCCGTTTTGATATTCATGACCGCGTCAATTACTCGGCCGAAAAATCCGAACTGAAGATCAATCATGAGAAAACCCTGATCAAGCTCAAACTGCAGATTGATCCGAAAATCAGTTCGGTGATGGATTATTTTGAAATTTTTCTGATCCGCATGAACCTGTGCCGCAAAGCTGCCGAGAAACTGGGGCTGCAATTCAAGCTGATCATCAATGAACAGCAACTGATGTAAAAAATTCGGCCGGTAAACGGCCTTTACGGATACAATGCCCTTCAGTAACGATTGGGTAAGAATCGGGGAAACAGAGGTAGTGAGTAGATAAATGGGAATTTCCAATATCATTGCGCTTTTGTCCGGGGTTGCGCTGTTCCTGTTCGGAATGCAGCTGATGGGCGAAGGGCTCAAAAGTGTTGCCGGCAGTAAGCTGGAACTGATTCTGTATAAACTTTCCAGTACTCCGCTCAAAGGGGTGCTGCTCGGAACCGGGGTAACCGCGGTCATTCAGTCGTCGTCTGCCACTTCGGTGATGGTGGTCGGTTTCGTGAACTCCGGCATGATGAAAACCCGGCAGGCCATCGGGGTGGTGCTGGGGGCTATTCTCGGGACCAGTATTACCGGCTGGGTTATCTGCCTTTCCGATGTCGGGGGAAGCGGCATTGCCGCCCTGTTTTCCACAGCGGTGCTGACCGGTGTGGTGGCGGTTATCGGGATTATTCTGCGTATGTTCTGCAAATCGGCCGTCAAACACCACCTCGGGGATATTCTTCTCGGGTTTGCCGTGCTGATGTTTGGTATGTCGGCCATGTCGGATGCCGTTGCCCCTCTGCGGGATGAGCCGGCTTTTGTGGAACTGCTGACCAAATTTTCCAATCCCTTTCTCGGCATTCTGGTGGGCTGCCTGATTACCTGTGTGCTGCAGAGTGCTTCGGCGGCCGTCGGTATTCTGCAGGCACTGGCTGTTACCGGGGTTCGGTTCGATACGGCGCTGCCTTTGATTATGGGAATTGCGGTCGGAGCGGCCGTTCCGGTGTTGCTTTCTGCGCTGGGGGCCAATCTTGCCGGCAAACGCACTGCCTTTGTTTACTTGCTGATTGATATGATCGGGGTGGCCTTTTGGGCAATTGTCTTTTACACCGCCAATGCCATTTTCCGATTCCCGTTTATGGACGAACCGATGACCACGGTGACCATTGCCGCTTTGAACACTACCTTCCGGCTTGCCACAGTGCTGCTTTTGACCCCGGCTACCGGGCTTCTCGAAAAACTGGTGGAATTTTTGATTCGGGGCGATGATGAGGACGAATCCGAAATGGCGGATATTGACCGTTTGGAAGAACGATTTATTCCTCACCCCGCCATTGCGATTGAACAGAGTCGGCTGGCGATCTCTTCCATGGCCGAAAAGGCCGCGAAAAACCTGTACCGTTCGGTGGGCCTGATCGAAAACTGGCAGCCGGATAAATACAATAAGGTGCAGAAAAAAGAGGAAGTCATTGACCGGTACGAGGATAAATTGGGCACCTACCTTGTAAAAATCACCCGAAACGAGTTAAACGGGGATGAAAACCGGGAAGTTTCCAAATTTCTGCATACCATCAGCGATTTTGAACGAATCAGCGACCACGCCGTGAATATTTCCAATGTGGCCCGGGAAATTAACCAGAAAAAGATGGTGTTTTCCAAGGTGGCCGAACAGGAATTGGTAAATCTGGGCAATGCCGTGAAAGAAATTGTGAATATTACGCTGGAAGCCTTCCGAACGGAAAACATTGAAAAATCTTATGATGTGGAACCGCTGGAGGAATGCATTGATGACCTGTGTGATGAACTGAAGCTCCATCATATCAACCGGATCAGCAGCGGGGAATGCACCCTGGATCACGGCTTTGTGTTCAATGATTTGCTGACGAATTTTGAACGGGTGGCCGATCACTGCTCCAATGTGGCCGTGGCGATGATCGAACTGCAGGCCGATGAATTTGATACCCATGAATACCTCAATACTTTAAAGCAGGATCGCGGGCATCGTTTCGATGAACGCTTTGAAGCATTCAAAAAGAAATACAGCCTGAATCCCTGAAGGGAGGTTGCTTTGTTTGGAAACCGTCTGCTTTTGGCGGTCCCGGTATCGTTGTTTCAGCCGGCCGGCAGAAGACGAATTGCATAAGGAAATGTGCGCCGCTTTCAAGCGGTGCATTTTTTGACCTTCAAAAAGAAAAATCATAAGTTAGAAAAAAAGAGGAAACGAGAGAAAAACAAAGAAAATAAGAGGTACATAAATTTATTTTTAAAAACGCAAAATCTTTTCTTGACAAATGCTTCCGGGTGTGGTAGTATACTCAAGGTAAATTTGTTACACAATTTTCTGGAGGTTTTTATATGTCTACTTTTATGGCAAAACCTGCCGAGATTCAGCGGAAATGGTATATTGTTGACGCTGCGGATAAGCCCCTGGGCCGCACCGCCGTCAAGGTTGCCGATCTGCTTCGCGGCAAAGGCAAACCCACATTCACTCCCGGCGTCGATTGCGGCGACTGTGTTATTGTAATCAATGCACAGAAGGCTATTCTCACCGGCAAAAAACTGGAAAAGAAATACTATCGCCGTCACACCGGCTACATCGGTCACCTCAAGGAAGTCCAGTACTCCACTCTGATGGCTACCCGTCCCGAACTGGCGATGGAACTGGCTGTCAAAGGCATGGTGCCGGATACGACGATCGGCAGAAAAGCGCTGGCCCGGCTTCACATTTATAAGGGTGCGGAGTACGCGCAGGTCGCCCAGAAGCCCGAAGTGGTTGACTGACACAGAAGGGAGC
>CAKSNI010000143.1 GCA_934476025.1 uncultured Eubacteriales bacterium
GAAATGCAAGCAAAACAAGCGGCTTTTCGGCACGAGCATAGAAGAAAGATCCGATGAAGTAAATAACCGTACTGTATTCGGACATTGGGAGATAGATACCGTCGTGGGCAAGAAGGAGTCATCGTCGGTACTGCTTTCACTTGACGAAAGACTGACACGCAAGCGGCATCTTGTAAAAATACCGTCCCGAAGCAGTGATGCCGTTCGTCTAGGGCTTGAAAAGGTTGCGAAACTTTACGGAGAAAACTTTGAGAACGTTTTCAAGTCTGTCACAAGAGACAACGGCAGCGAATTTGTTGATTTGAGCAGGTACCTGCCCAAATCAACAAAAGTGTACTATGCTCATCCGTATTCATCTTATGAAAGAGGTACCAACGAAAAGCAAAATTCCCTTGTACGCCGCTTTTTCCCAAAGGGGAAATCCTTTGATAATATTACCGATGAACAAGTAGCGTTTGTTGAAAACTGGATCAATAATTTACCTCGTAAAATCTTCAATTACCACTGCTCTGATTTTATTTTCAAAAATGTCCTATTTGATATTGCAATTTAGGGCCGCGACATTCAGTCGGGGATTCCGGAAAAAATGGTTGTCTTTTTGGGGTGGGTGTGATACAATTATACTGATAATATCGGGCGCTTTCAGATGACAGTGCCTTTATGAAGGAGTAAAACTTTATGAATCAACGGAATTTAAGTATGTTGATGGATTTGTACGAAATGACAATGGCAAACGGTGTTTTGGATACCGAAATGCAGGACACCACTGCATATTTCGATATGTTTTTTCGTCGGGTCCCCGATGACGGCGGTTTTGCCATTATGGCGGGTCTTGAACAGTTGATTGATTACTTAAAAAATCTCTCTTTTTCAAGGGAAGATGTTGAATATCTCCGTTCTCTCCATCTTTTCCGGGAAGATTTTTTGAACTATTTGGCGAATTTCCGTTTTACCTGTGATGTCTGGGCTGTTCCGGAGGGAACTCCGATTTTCCCGAGAGAACCGATCGTTACGGTTCGCGGGCCGATCATGCAGGCTTTTATGGTGGAAACCATGGTCCTGCTGACCATCAACCACCAGTCCCTGATTGCCACAAAAGCCAACCGGATTGTGCGTGCAGCCCAGGGACGCCCGGTGATGGAATTCGGCTCCCGGCGCGCGCATGGGTATGATGCCGCCATTTTCGGGGCCAGAGCTGCTATCATTGGCGGTTGCACGGGGACTGCCTGTGTCATTTGCGGAAAAGACTTTGATGTTCCCCCCTCCGGCACGATGGCCCATAGCTGGGTACAATTGTTTGATACCGAATATGAAGCGTTCAAAGTATACGCTCAAAAATATCCGGATGCCACCGTGCTGCTTGTAGATACCTACAATGTTCTGAAGTCCGGCATTCCCAATGCCATTCGGGTGTTTGATGAAGTGCTGAAACCGGCCGGGCATCGTCCGGTGGGAATCCGAATTGACAGCGGCGACATTACCTATATTACCAAAAAAGCCAGAAAGATGTTGGATGAGGCCGGTTATCCGGATTGTAAAATTGTTGTTTCCAACTCTCTGGATGAGTACCTGATTCGGGATATGTTGATGCAGGGCGCGCAGGTTGACAGCTTTGGTGTAGGAGAAAGGCTGATTACCGCCTCCAGCGAAGCGGTGTTCGGCGGTGTATATAAATTGGCTGCCATCGAACAGAACGGTCAGATCATTCCCAAGATCAAGATCAGCGAAAACACAGCCAAAATTACGGTGCCCGGGGTTAAAATTCCGTGGCGGCTTTATGATCAGGAAACCGGCAAATGCCAGGCCGATGTCATCACCCTTTATGATGAAAAAATTGATGATACTCAGCCGTATGAAATTTTCCATCCGGAATTCACCTGGAAACGCAAAACAGTTGAAAATTTTGTGGCCAAAAAGTTGCAGGTGCGAATTTTTGAAAAAGGAAATCAGGTTTATCAAAGCCCAAGTGTGAAGGAAATCTCTGCTTTCCGGGAACAGCAGGTGAACCTGTTGTGGGATGAAGTGAAGCGTTTTGAAAAGCCGCATACCTACTATGTGGATCTATCGCAAAAGCTTTGGGATCAGCGCTTTGAACTGCTGGTCAAGCTGAGCAGTGAGGGGCGTCATTGATGAAAAAAATCGGTTCTCTTTTATTGGCTTTGTTGTTATGCTTTTCCTTTGCGGGCTGCAAGGGGAAGGGAAAGGAAACCTCTTCGGGCGATGCGGTAGATCTTTCCTATTATCTGTCTGCCGGTCTTTTTAAGGAATCTTCTTATGGGCTTAAAACCGATCCGAAGCAAATCGAGGAGGATAACCGGGATGGGATTCCGTCACTGGACGGACATGTGGATGAGAAAATTCCGCTGGAAAAACAATCGGATCAAACCGGGTACCACTACACCATCGGGGCCTTTACCTATTATGTGAAACAGGGCCGGGAAAATGAAGGTGTTGCTTTTGTGGTCAATTACGATACGGCTTATGATTTTGTGGTCGGAGAAGCAACGGAATATGATGTCAAAACGGCATTTGCCGATTACAAACCGACCCAGCGTACCGCCGAAGAAAAGGACTTATTTTTCTTCGTTTTTGAAATGCAGGACTGCAAAATTCTCAGTTATACCCTGAATAATAACCGCCTGGATTTTTACTTTGACAACGGCGTGCTGCTCTGTTCGACTTTGTGTAATACGGCAGTGTGGTAATCGTATAAAATTCACAATTTGTTCTTGAATTTTTTTCTCAATTTGGTATAATGACAATAGAACCGGGGTACCGGTTAGTACAGAACAGAAAGGTGATTATTGTGAACAGATTTGTATTGAATGAAACATCGTATCACGGAAAAGGGGCCGTTCATGCCGTTGTGGATGAAATTCAGGCTCGTGGGTTCAAAAAGGCGTTTGTTGCCACCGACCCGGATTTGATCCGTTTCGGCGTTTCCTCAAAGGTAACCGATCTGCTGGATGAGGCAGGAATTCCGTATCATCTTTACAGTGATATCAAAGCCAATCCGACCATTGAAAATGTACAGCACGGGGTAGAAGAATTCCGGGCCGCCGGTGCGGACTGTATTGTTGCCATCGGCGGCGGTTCGGCGATGGATACATCCAAGGCCATCGGCATCGTGATTCGCAATCCGGAATTTGCGGATATCCGTTCGCTGGAGGGGGTCGCTCCGACTAAGAATCCCTGTGTTCCGATTATTGCGGTACCGACTACGGCAGGAACCGCTGCGGAGGTTACCATCAACTATGTAATTACCGATGTGGAAAAGAAACGGAAATTTGTTTGTGTCGATGTGCATGATATCCCGGTTGTTGCGGTTGTAGACCCGGATATGATGAGTTCGATGCCTGCCGGGCTGACGGCTGCCACCGGGATGGATGCGTTGACCCACGCAATTGAGGGCTACATCACCAAAGGTGCATGGGAACTCTCTGATATGTTCCATATCAAGGCCATCGAAGTTATCGCCAAAAACCTCCGTGCAGCGGTGAATAATGATCCGGCCGGCCGCGAAGGAATGGCTCTCGGGCAGTATATTGCCGGTATGGGATTCTCAAATGTCGGACTGGGGGTTGACCATTCCATGGCACATACCCTTTCAGCCTATTATGATACGCCGCACGGAAAGGCCTGTGCGATTTTGCTGCCGACGGTTATGGCATATAACGCTGATTATACCGGAGAAAAATATCGGGCGATTGCGGCTGCTATGGGCGTTCCGGGAACCGAATCCATGTCACAGGAAGAATACCGGAAAGCCGCGGTTGATGCTGTTCGGACTTTAGCGGAGGATGTCGGCATTCCGACTACCCTGAAG
>CAKSNI010000144.1 GCA_934476025.1 uncultured Eubacteriales bacterium
CCTGTTTACCTCTCCGAAAGCCCTGGGCGTTACTCCGGAGGATATCGATTCGCAAACCGGCACCTACTGTATCCCGGAATTCGGCACGGCCTTTGTTCGGGGAATGCTGATAGACTGCCGCCCGAAGACCTTTGCCGATCTGTTGCAGATTTCCGGCCTTTCCCACGGCACGGATGTGTGGCTCGGCAATGCGAAGGACCTGATTGATAACGGCACCTGCACCATTTCCGAAGTAATCGGAACCCGTGATAATATCATGATTTATCTGATCAACCAGGGCATGGATAAGGGCCGCGCCTTTAAAATCACCGAAACGGTGCGAAAAGGGCTGGTGGCAAAGGGAAAGGTTTCCAAAGAGGATTGGGAAAAAATGGAGGAGGATATGCGTGCGGTCGGCGTGCCGGAGTGGTATATCGCTTCCTGTCAGAAAATCAAATATATGTTCCCCAAAGCGCACGCGGCAGCGTATGTCATTTCGGCGCTTCGTCTGGCCTGGTACAAAGTCCATAAACCGGTGGCATTCTATTGTGCTTATTTCAGCGCGCGCCCGGAAGATGTGGAAATATCGGTTATTTTGAAAGGGCGGGAAGCGGTGCGTGCCGCTATTCGCGAAATCCGCCAAAAAGGGAAGGAGGCCAGCCCGAAAGAACTGGCCGTTCTCGATAACCTGTATATTTTTAATGAAATTATGGCAAGAGGAATTGAAGTTCTTCCGATTGATCTCCGGAAATCCCACGCGGTTCGCTATTTGCCGGAGGATGGAAAGATTCGGCTGCCGTTCGGCAGTGTATCCGGAATGGGAGATCAGGCCGCCTATGCGGTTTATGAAACCGCCCAAAAGGGGAATTACCTTTCCCGGGAGGACTTTGCCAACCAGGCCGGTGTTTCCAAAACGCTGATTCAAACCCTTTCGGATCTTGGCGTCTTTGCCAGTATTCCGGAAAATAACCAGCTTTCCATGTTCTGATTGAGCCGGAGAAAGGAAGTCGTGCTTTGAAAATACCCTTTTACTATGTGGAAAAGGAAGCCGAAACCCTCAACGATTATTCTTTTGAGTTTTTTCGGATTGACTTTCATCGGCACTGTGTGAATATTGACTGCCATTTGCACCCGGCGGCGGAAATTCTGTTTATGATTTCCGGGCAAACCCGCCTAACGGTGGATGATACGGTTCAAACCGTGTCGCCGGGAGAAATTGCCTTAATTCGTTCCAATACCGTTCACGAAGCGGTGACCGACGGGTGTTCCTATTATGTGATGAAAATCCATCCTTCTTTGATTCTGAGTACCTTTTCGGGAAAGGACGATCAAACGGCCCTGCAGTGGTATCTGGTGGGCAATCACGAAGAACCGTTTGTCTTTCCGGCTTCAAAAACGGTTTGCGGATTGATGGAACTGATGATTTCCCGCAATCAGGAGCCGAATACGCAGACACCCTTCTTTTTAAGAAGCTGCATCGGTGCGCTGGCGGCTGAAATTGCCGGGGAATTCGCCCGGGTTCGCACCAGGGCTAAGAAACGCTATATTCCTCTGATTTACAGCGGAATTCAATTCCTGTGTGAGAATTACAATCGGGATATTTCACCGGAAGAATGCGCGGCCAAAGCCGGTATGAGCTACAGCAATTACGCCCGCTGTTTTCGGGAGGTAACCGGCAAATCCTTTAAGGAGTATCTGATTGGATATCGGATGACGGTGGCACGGAAAATGCTGTTGACTTCTACTTGGCCGATTTTCCGGGTCGCCGAAGAATGCGGCTATCATGATGCTGCCTATTTTTCCAAGGAATTCCGAAAATTCAACGGGCAAACCCCACGGGAAGTTCGGGCTTATCGTACCCGTAACAATCGTTCATCCGAAAGCCACATCTAAAATCATCATCAAGGCAAACCCGAACAAAATTCCCAGGGTGGAACGGTACGGGTGAGCGTCCGGTTCACTTTTGCATTCGGGAATCAGTTCATGCACCGCAACGAGAATCATGGCCCCGGCGGCAAAGGCCAGAGCATAGGGCAGAATAAATCGGCAATGCACGACGACTCCGGCCCCAATCAGGCCGAAAATCGGCTCCACCAATGCCGAGGCCTGACCGATGAAAAAACTCCGGCCTGCCGAAAAGCCCTCCCGGTACAGCGGCAAAGAAACCGCCGCGCCTTCCGGAAAGTTCTGCAACCCGATGCCGAGTGCCACGCTGAAGGCCGCAAACAGATCGCTGCGGTTTCCGCTTGCGCCGGCCGCTCCAAAAGCGACTCCGACGGCCAAGCCCTCCGGAATATTGTGCAGGGTAATAGACAAAACCAGCAAAAAAATGCGGGAGATGCTTCCGGTGTTTTCCCTCTTTTCAAAAAAACGGGAGGAAACCCGGTCACACAACCATAAAAACGCCGCGCCCCCTCCAAAGCCGATTCCGGCAACCAGACAGGCCGGCAGACGGCAGAGTTGGTCTGCTTCTTCGATGGCCGGTTGCAGCAGCGACCAAAAGCTTGCCGCAATCATTACACCGGCCGAAAATCCCCACAAAAAATTTTCAGTCCGGGCCTTCATGTTCCGGAAAAAAATGACAGTGGCTGCCCCCAGGGCGGTAATCAACCAGGTGCCGGTGGTGGCGACCCCTGCCAGTAATACAGAATTCAATGCATTCACCTCATCATCAGTATACGGGAGCCAAACCGTTCGGTTCCCTTTTCGGGAAACCGACAATTGACAAAGAGGCGGCATTGCGTTACAATAGGAGAAGATGTTTTCAGGAGGAATAAAAAATGATATCCGTTCGAGATTTTTCCGAAAAAAACGGGGAAGAAAAGGCTCAACTCTTTTTGCTGGAAAATGGCGGCGCTTCGGTGTATATTACCGATTTCGGCGGCCATATCGTTTCACTGAATGTTCCGGATCGCAACGGAATTCTGACCGATGTGGTGCTGGGATTTGATCATTTAACCCCTTATACCGGCAGTGTCGGCTACATGGGAGCAACGGTCGGCCGGCACGCTAACCGTATCGAAAAGGGAAAGTTTGTTCTCAATGGCAAAGAATATTCGGTGGCCGTGAACAACGGGCCGAATCATCTGCACGGCGGCCTGTGCGGATTCAATCATCGGGTGTTCGACGCTTATGTGGACGGGGATACGCTGACGCTCTCTCGTTTAAGCCCGGACGGGGAGGAAGGCTATCCCGGAAACCTGCACTTTTCTGTTTCGTTTACGCTGACCGACCAAAAAGAATTGGTGATTGAATATCGGGCTCAAAGCGATCAGGATACGGTGGTCAATTTTACCAATCATGCCTATTTTAACCTGAACGGCGCTCTCAGTCAGAAGAGCATTGAAAATCATGAACTGCAGCTGCACGCCGATGGGTTTTGCCGGGGAGATCAGGATTGCCTGGCGGATGGCGCTATTTTACCGGTACGGAACACCGGGATGGACTTCCGTACCCCGGCGAATCTCGGCGAGCGTTTAAACGGCAATGATCCGGATATCCGGATGACCGGAGGAATTGACCACAATTTTGTCCTTTCCATGCAGCGCGGCCGGTTCCGGCCGGCAGCCACCCTTTATTCGCCGGATACCGGCATTAAAATGGAGTGTCTGACCGATCAGCCCGGTATTCAGATCTATACCGGCAATGGGATGGAGTTTGAAGGCGGAAAGGGCGGCGTTTCTTATCATAATCACGGCGCTATCTGCCTGGAAACTCAGAATTTCCCGAATGCAACTTCTTTTTCGTATTTTCCTTCTCCGATTCTTCGGGCCGGGGAAAATTTCTACAGCAAAACTGTGTACCGCTTCAGCGTAGGCTGAGCTGAACCTTTTCAAACGTTGCGG
>CAKSNI010000145.1 GCA_934476025.1 uncultured Eubacteriales bacterium
GTGGATTCCTTTGTTTCCTATTTTTTGATACACGAAGTGGTGGTCAATTACGATGCCGGGTCATATTCTACCTATATTTATAAGGATATCGATAAAAAGCTGAAACCGTGCGTCTGGGATTTTAATAATGCCTGTGATAACTATCAGGAACAGTCCATGATGACGGTGCAGCATTTTGAATTGCAGAACAAAATCTGGCTCAGCATGATGATGAAGGATGAAGCTTTTGTAGACCGGGTGATTGAAAAATACCGTTCTCTTCGGAAAACCTGGCTGAGCGAAGAGTATTTACTTTCGTATATCGATTCGGTTATCGAATACCTCGGCCCGGCCATTGAACGCAACAATCAGCGCTGGCAGCAGGCCTATGAGGATGATACCCTGCTGTATCCGGCCGAAAGGAATCCGCATTCCTATGAGGAAGCGGTCAATCAGCTCAAAAACTTTTTCATTGTGCGAACCCGTTGGATGGATGACAATATTGAATCTCTGAAACAATATTGCGCCGATTCCAAAATCAAAAAGTATACCGAAGTAACCGACTGAAAAGGAACGATATATGAAGAAATTTATTGCCGTTGTCCTGTGTATTGCCCTGCTGGCAGTGGCGGTGGATTCTGCCTATTTCCGCTGGGGAATGTATGTGGACTTTGCCCCGGGGCGACCGGTGGAAACCTTTGTGAAAACCGAGGGAAAAACCATTCTTTTAGACCGGGGAAACGGGTATGAAGAATTCGAAATCCGCGGGGTCAATCTCGGTTCCGGAAAACCGGGGGAGTGGGCTACCGATTTTGCCATTGATAAGGAAACCTATCTTCGGTGGTTCCGGTATATCCGGGAAATGGGCGCCAATACCATCCGGGTTTATACCATTCAGCAGGATGTTTTTTATAACGCCCTTTACGAATACAATCATAACAACCCGGATCCGCTGTATGTACTGCAGGGGGTTTGGGTGAACGATTATGTGCAAAACTCCCACCGGGATGCCTATTCCCGAGATTTTTACGATACCTTTCTTAGGGATTGCCGCACGATGATCGATGTCATTCACGGGCAGAAAAAGCTTTCTCTCGGCCGGGTAGCCAGTGCCGGTCACGGCAGTTATCTGAAGGATGTTTCTCCCTGGGTAATCGGATATATTCTGGGGGTGGAATGGGACGATATAACGGTTTCCTATACCGACGAAACCTATCGGGACCGGCCGGAATATTGCTCCTATTTCGGAAAATATCTGGAAACCGATGAAAACGCCACCCCGTTTGAAACGCTGCTGTGTAAGGTGGGGGACCGGGTTTTGCAGTATGAGGCCAAACGCTATAAAACCCAAAAACTGCTGGCCTTTTCCAACTGGCCGACCACCGATCCCTTTGAGTATCCCGAAGAGGTCAAACACCTGTATATGAAATGCGCCAGGGTGGATGTGGAACACATTCTTGCAACCGATCAGATGATTTCGGGGCAGTTTGCCTCCTATCATGTTTACCCGTATTATCCGGATTATCTGCACTGGACCGACGATTGGTCCTTTACCGGGATCGAGGATCGAACGCCCTTTACCGACGGCGAAACGCTGAACACCTATCGGGCCTATCTGAGTATGCTGACGGCCCATCACACGCTTCCGGTGGTGATTTCCGAGTTCGGGGTTTCCACCGGCCGCGGAATGGCGCATCGGGATCTTAATACCAACCGCAACCAGGGAAATATGTCGGAGCAGCAACAGGGAGATGCCCTGGTGGCCTGCTATCGGGATATCCGGGCCGTCGGCTGCGCCGGCTCCTGTGTGTTTTCCTTCCAGGATGAATGGTTTAAACGAACCTGGAATACCATGTACGCCGTAAACCTGACCCGGAATCCGTACTGGTCGGATTACCAAACCAATGAACAGTACTTCGGCCTTTTGTCTTTTGATCCCGGAAAGGAAGAATCGGTCTGCTATGTAGACGGGGATCTCGGGGAATGGAAAGATTCCGATGGGATCTGTACTTCACGGGACCGCCGGGTTTCCTTCCGTTACGACGAGCGGTTCCTTTATTTTCTGATTTATAAAAAAGACTGGAATTTCGAGGAAGAAACCCTCTATCTTCCTATTGATACCACCCAGAAAAGCGGAAGCAACTACTGCGAAAATTTCGGGCTTAAATTCAACCGGGGCGCGGATTTTCTCCTGGTGATCAACGGGGAAAACAACAGCCGTCTGATGGTGCAGGAACGCTCCGAAGTGCTGCGTTCCACCTATTCCCAGAATCTCAAAGGGTTTGATACCTACCTTCGGGATAATGTTCCCGATCGTTTTTCCTCGAAATTTCTGAATATCGATATGATTCTGGAAATTTTCAATGTTTCCCGGACCGAGCGCGACGGCATGGCTTCCCGTTTCGGGGAGGCTTCCTTTGAAACGGGAAAACTGACCTACGGCAATGCCAATCCCCAATCGGAGAATTTCAATTCACTGGCGGATTTCTGCCGAAACGGGGACTATGTAGAGGGAAAACTTCCCTGGCAGCTGCTGAATTTTTCCGATCCTTCCCGGATGGAAATTCATGACGATTATTATGACGGAAATTACGGAATCCGGTTTCAGTCCGTCAAAGAAATGTATGTGGGCATCGTCGGCGAAGAGGATCGCTGCCAAATGGAAGCGGTTCCCTTAAAGGGATGGGGCAACCGGGTGACCTATCACGAACGCCTGAAGAAATCCTATGATATTCTGCAAAAAGAGTGGGGCGGGGAGGAAGCGTCATGAGAATCGAAGTGATGCTGTATGTCTACCTGTTTGTCTGTGTGGCCATGATCGGATTCAATATCGTAACCGCTTTTTGCCTGCGCGCAGCCGATCGCAAAACAAAGCACATCAGCCGGCATTTTCGCGCCCGGGTTTCCATGCAGCTGGAAGCGCTGCGCCGGGGGTATCGGGTGGAACGAAGCCACAAGCAGTACTTAAGCCGCAAACTCCGGCGGATCGGCAATATGATTGCCTTTGATCGGATGCTGGAAGAGGAATATATTGATCACCCCGAGCACATCCGCGCGTATCTTTCGGAATTGGATTCGGTACTTGTTTCGCTGACGGCGGATTATTGCCGCCGCAATCGGATGGAGGCGGCGTATTTCCCCTATATCATTAAAAAATACCGGCTGATTGCTTACCGTCCCTTTCCGAGTATTGTGGGAACCCTGCTTTCCATGCTCAACGAACCGAGCATCTACTGTCGGGAAAACGCCATGCAGGCCCTGTATACCACCGGGGACGCGGATTGTGTGGTGCGGGCCATTCGAATACTGGATCGCAGCCCATATTTTTTCCATAAAAAACTTTTGTGCGACGGGATGTTGAATTTTTCCGGCAGCGTTCGGGAACTGGGTGAGAAACTCCGGGAGGCGTTTTGGGACTTCTCGGTGGAAATGCGGGTAACGGTTTTAGACTATTTCCGCCTTTCGTCGGATCGGTATGGGAAATTTGCTCTTTCTCTGCTTCGGGATGAAAAAAATGACGATGAAATCCGGTATGCCTGTATCCGGATTCTGGGGAAATATCCCCTGAATGAGGCCTCTGATCTGCTGCGCCGCCTGGCTGCGTCGGAAACGGAACAAAAATGGGAATATGCCGCGATTGCCTCTTCGGCTCTGGCTGCCTATCCCGGGCCGGAAACGGTTGAAGCGCTGAAAACCAATCTGTACAGTCCCAACTGGTATATTCGCCTGAATTCCGCCAAAAGCCTGCAGCGGCTCGGGATTCCTTATGCCAGGCTTGCGGATATTATTGACGGGAAAGACCGGTATGCCGCCGAAATCCTGCGCTATTGCCTGCT
>CAKSNI010000146.1 GCA_934476025.1 uncultured Eubacteriales bacterium
GTCAGTGTTGGGGTTTGCGCGGTGAAAAAAGGCTCGGATTTAACGGTTCATCAAGCAGTGGAAGAAGCCGACCGGGCCTTGTATGAATCCAAAGAAAACGGAAAAGACTGTGTAACGGTACGAACGGTGGGCGGCTGCTGCAAGCCGGAAACAACGGCTCCCTGATTTTTCGGAAATCGGGCAGAAAGGAGGAAAATCCATGGAAACCTATCTGACGCTGGTAGCGCTGTCGTTGCTTTCGGTTTTTATTCTGATTCTGCTCGTGATGAAAAACAAAACCTTCAGCCAATCGGTGAAGATCGGTATCGAGCTGTCGGCGGTTTTTGTGATGATCGGCACGGTTTCGGAATGTCTGGGGGTACTGCTGGATGATGCGGATGAGGCGCTGCGGGGTCTGCATATTCTTGTGAAATTCGTGGAACTTTCTCTGGCCCCGGTGATTCCGGTTGCCTTTTCCAATTTGTTTTATCGGGTGAAATTCGGAAAGCGTGTGGTGATTCCGGTGGCGGTTCACACCCTGCTGGAGTTGATTTCAGCCTTTACCGGGTTGATTTATTATGTGGATGCCGACAATCACTATTATCACGGAAGGTTTTACTTTATTTATTACCTGGCCATTCTGATGGGGGTATCCTTCCTGATTTATATGGCCATTCGCTATGCTTCCTATTTTCAGAACCGCAACAAGCTCTCTTTGGTGCTGATTTTGCTGTTTGTTTTGGCCGGCACAACCTGCCAGGCCGTCAATTCTTCTTTGCGGGTGACCTGGCTTTCGGTATCAATCGCTACCATTTTGTTCTACATTTATTACTGCAACATGGTTCTGCAGGTGGATGCCCTGACTCAACTGCTCAATCGCCGTTCCTACAATAACCGGGTGCTCAATGAGAAAAAACCGGCGCAGGTGCTGTTCTTTGATATCAACTGCTTTAAGGCAGTCAATGACCGGTACGGCCATGCTTTTGGGGATGAATGCCTTCGGGTTATGGCAGCCTCACTGAAGGCGGTTTACGGGAAATACGGCCTTTGTTATCGGATCGGCGGCGATGAATTCTGCGTGATTGTCGATCGCAAACTGTCCGAATGGAAACCGAAGGAACGCCAAATTGCCTTTGAAAAGCGCCTTGACAAACTGCGCGAAAAAGACAGCCGGATTCCGACGGTCGCCATTGGCTGCGCCGCTTTTCACCCGAACGAAATGACCTTTTCCGAAGCAGCGGAAATGGCCGATCAGCAAATGTATCGTAACAAAAACGAAGAAAAGACTTGAAAATTGCTTTTTTGTCTGGTATAATATCCAAAAATTCAATTGGCAAACCTGTCGAAAGACAGGGACGCAAAGTTAAGTGTCTAACCGGGAAACCGCATGATTGACTGACCGCATTGTAAAACGCGGTCGGTCTTTTTTTTTAACGGGAGGTAGGAGTTTGAATCAGGTCCTTCGGGAAGAAAAGAAATTTTTGATCAGCCTTCAGGAATTTCTGGCTCTTTCACACCGGGTGGGGCAGGTGATGGCGGCTGATCCCCATAACGGAACCCATGGGTATTGCATCCGTTCCCTGTATTTTGATACCGTTTACGATGGGGATTATTTTGAAAAGCAGGCCGGCGTGGAACTGCGCCGCAAAATCCGTCTGCGCTGTTATGATCCCCGGGCTTCCTATGCCATGCTGGAAATGAAGCAGAAACAGGGGGCCAATCAACTCAAACGATCTCTGCGGGTCAGCCGGGAGGACGCCATTCGCCTGACACGAGGGGATTACACACCGCTGCTTTCCTATTCGGAACCGTTTGCGGTGGAATGCTACGCGCTGATGAATGCCCGGGCCTATGTGCCCAGAACCATCGTTGAATACAACCGCAAGGCGTTTATTGCCAAGGAAAACAAAATCCGGGTTACCTTTGACAACCGGATTGTTTCCACCGAAAGCAGCAGGGATCTGTTTGACTGCGGGCTGAATATGAACCCGGTGCTGGATCCTTCCTGTGTGGTGCTGGAGGTCAAATTCAACGGCTTTTTGCTGGATTATATCCGGCGGTTGATCACTCCGGTGAACCGGAGTGAACTTTCGGTCAGCAAATAAGTGCTGGCCCGGCAAAACGGTTATCAAACCAAACTGTAAACAGGGGAATTGTTATGAGAGAAAAAATCTATAGTTTATTTACCAATCCGAGTGATATGACCTGGGAGCAAATTCTCAGCAATATTACCGCCGCGGCAGCGCTGGGCTTCTTTATTTTCATCTCTTACTGGATTTCGCATCGGGGAACCATCTACAGCAAGAAATTCAATGCTTCGCTGGTGATTCTTACCACGCTTACCGGAACGGTTATGACCGTTATCGGGAACAACATTGCCCTTTCTCTCGGCATGGTCGGAGCACTGTCCATTGTCCGTTTCCGTACCGCCATCAAAGATTCCCGGGATACCGTGTATATCTTCTGGGCCATCATTATCGGAATTTGCTGCGGCGTGGGGGACTATCTGGTGGCCTCCATCGGCAGCGCGGTGGTGTTTGTGGTGATTTTGCTGCTCGGCTGCATTAAAAGCGATCACCGAATTCTGCTGATTGTTCGGGCCGACCGTGCCAAAGAACCGATGATTAAATCCAATACCTATCAACTGTTTTCCGGCAAGGCGGTGCTGCGGGTGGAAAATACCACCGGGGAAACGGTGGAACTGATCTGGGAAGTGACCCAGCGGATGGTTCGCAAAGCGGAAAAGAAAGAACCGGAAATCGCCGACAGTTTTTACCGCCTGCAAAATGTGGAATATGTCAATCTGGTTCTGCAGAACGATGAAATTTCCAATTAACGGGAGAAAAAGCGCATGAAATACAAAGCGGCTGGAGCCATTGCCTGCGTGGCGGTGCTGGTGATCGGGGTGCTGAATTGGCCGGCACTGGTTTTTAAAAAAACCGAAAAGAAGCGGGTGCATCAGCACGAAACCGCCCCGGTGAAGGAAGAATGCCGGCAAACCCATACGCCCGGGCAACTTTGCTCCCATTTGCCGCTGATCTGTATTCAGACCGGCGGGCAGATCATTCCGGGCGGCGGCCTGACCGACGAAGAGGGACGGTACATCGGGCATCAACTCACCGAAACCGGAGAGGACCGAATCACGGCGACTTTGCAGACGGTGGATCGGGAGGGACTGTACAATCATCCGGAGGATGAACCGAACCTTTCCAGCCGGATTATGATTCATGTCCGGGGAAATTCTTCCCGTTATTTTGCCAAACACGGCTATCGCATTCGCCTGATTGATGAAGAGGGAAACAGCAATCCGCAATCCCTGCTGGGAATGGGCGCTCATCAGGACTGGGTGCTGCACGGTCCTTATTTGGATAAAACCCTGATCCGCAATTATATGATGTACAATCTTTCCGGCGAAATCATGGAATACGCGCCGAATGTCCGGTTTTGTGAAGTGATGATCGACGGGCAGTATGAAGGGGTTTATCTGCTGACCGAAATGATAGGAGCTGGGAAAAACGGCAGCCGCCTGAATCTTTCCCTCAACGCAAAAGACAACACCTATACCGGCTATCTGCTCCGCCTGGACCGGCAGAACGAGATCGAAGAGGATCGGCTGAACAGCCTGACCTCCTATACCTACCGCAAGGCTCCGGAACTGAAACTGGAGGTGGAATTCCCGGGGCCGCGCCACCTGACGGAGGAAATGAAGAAGGCCATCGAGGATGATTTTTCGCAATTTGAGAAGGCTTTGTATTCCTACGATTTCGACAGTCATCGCTACGGGTACGAAACCTATGTG
>CAKSNI010000147.1 GCA_934476025.1 uncultured Eubacteriales bacterium
GGCAATGATCGGAAGCAGGGGTTTGTCTTTTCCGGCCTGTTTGGCCTTTTCGGCATGGGAGGACGGGATTTCCTCCAAGAATCGGGTGGGTTCTTCATCCACATAATAACCGTAATCAAAGGTCAGCGAAGGATCCCGTTTGAAATTTTCCAGATCGCAAAGCATTTCCGAAGCCGACTGATACCGGCGTTCCGGTGCTTTTTCCATGGCGTGCATGGTAATTTGTTCCAGCCCCACCGGAATAGAGCCGTTAATTTTGGTCAGCGGTTCGGGATCGCGCTGCAATTGCATAATAGCAACCGAAACCGCGCTTTCAGCCTGAAAAGGAAGCTGACCGGTCAACATTTCATACAGAATCACCCCGACCGAATAAATATCGGATTTTTCGTCGGTATTGTCACCCCGGGCCTGTTCCGGGCTGATGTAATGAACCGAACCGATGGCTTTATCGGTAATGGTTTTTTGTTCACTCCTGGCGAACCGGGCAATACCGAAGTCGGTCACTTTGATGGTGCCGTCGGCCAACACCATAATGTTCTGCGGTTTCACATCCCGATGCACAATCCCGTGGTCGTGGGCGTGGGAAAGCGCCCGAAGGATTTGAACCGTATAGAGCAGCGCATCCTTCCACCGGAGGCTCCCCTGCTGTTCAATCAGCTGCTTTAAAGTGATTCCGTCAATGTATTCCATAACGATATACTGCAGCCGCTGCCCGAAACTAACATCATATACCTTAACAATATTCGGATGGGACAGAACCGCAATAGCCTTGGATTCATTTTTGAACCGGCGGATAAATTCTTCGTTGTTGGTATATTCTTCCTTGAGAATCTTGACCGCCACCGTCCGGGCTTCTACATTATCGTATGCCTTGTACACAACGGCCATTCCGCCGATCCCGAGAATTTCGCTGAGTTCATAACGGCCGTCCAGCCTTTTTCCGACATAATTTTCCATGTTGAACCTGTTCCTTTCCGTTATTCGTTTGAAACAATCACAGCCGTGATATTGTCTGTTCCTCCGGCAGCATTGGCGCGCTCGATCAGCCTTTGTGCCGTTTGTTCATCCGCAACCGAGAGTTCCTCAGCCATTTCCTGCGCCGAAAGCATATTAAACAGCCCGTCGGTGCATAGCAGAAGCCGTTCCTGCCCCCGCAATTCAAAGAAATCCGCTTCGGCATTCAGAGTCGGCGCAACACCGAGTGCCCGGGTGATGATGTTTCGTTGAGGGTGCTGGGCTGCTTCGTCCCGGGTGATTTTTCCGGTATCCAGCAAATGTTGAACCATGGAATGATCCCGGGTCAGGCACAAAAGGGATGGATCCCGATAAAGATAGGCCCGACTGTCCCCCGCGTGAAGCAGGAATCCCTGTGACGACTGAATCAGGGCCAAAACCACTGTGGTACCCATTCCCCGGTGGGTTTCCTCCTGCCGGGAATCGTTGTAAACCGCCGTATTGGCCGATTCCACCGCCGCCTTCAGCATCGCTTCAATTCCGGAAGGGTTCATTTGCTGGGAATAGGAGCGAAGAACATAGTCCCGAATTTCCCGGGTAGCCGTTCGACTGGCAATTTCTCCGGCTCTGGCCCCGCCCATTCCGTCACATACAACGGCCAGAAACGCGCCCCCCGGAAGTTGTTCATAGCAATATGCATCCTGGTTTTGACTGCGGACCCGACCGCAATCGGTTGCTGCAGAAACTCTCACCTGGCATCCTCCTTTTCCTGTAGAGTTTTACGCCGAAGCTGCCCGCAGGAAGCGTTGATATCGGCTCCCAGCGTTCTTCGGATGGTTGTCGGAAAGCCGAAGCCTTCCAGCATCTTCTGAAACCGGACAATCCGTTCCCGGCTCGGTTTATGAAAGGAAGTTTCCACCACCGGATTGGCGGGAATCAAGTTGATATGCGCCAAAATTCCGTTTAAAATTTTTGAAAGCTGCCGGGCGCACTCCGGGCTGTCATTAACCCCTTCAATCAGGGCGTATTCAAAGGAAATCCTTCGGGTTGTCGCCGCCTGATATTCCCGACAGGCCTCCAAAAGAGAAGCGATGTTCCATTTGCGGTTGACCGGCATGGTGCGGCTGCGAATGGCATCGTTCGGCGCGTGCAGGGAAATGGAAAGAGTGATCGGAAAGCGGTACTCCACCAATCGACGGATTCCCGGCACCACTCCGGAGGTGGAAACGGAAATATGCCGCAGGCTGATATTGAGCCCGGAAGGATGACTGACCAACTGCAGAAAGCGAACCGTTGATTCAAAATTGTCCATCGGTTCCCCCATTCCCATCATAACAACATGGGAAACCCGAATCTGCTGATCCCGCTGCGCCGCAAAAATCTGAGAAAGAATTTCGGAGGCAGTCAGATTCCGGATAAAGCCCGATTTTCCGGAAGCGCAGAAGGTACACCCCATCCGGCACCCCACCTGAGTTGACACGCAGACGGTGTAACCGTGTTCATAGTGCATCAGAACCGATTCAATCAGTTCCCCGTCACGCAGCCGATACAGATATTTCACGGTGCCGTCCAGTTTCGAGCGAAATTTTTTCTCCACTTGGGCGGTGGCAATATAGCAGGTTTCCTGCAATGTTTTGCGCAGGGCAGCCGGCAGATCGGTCATTTCATCGAAGGATTCCACCCCGCTTTGCAGCCAGGAAAAGATTTGTTTCGCACGATAGTCCGGCTGAGAAAGTTGACGGGTAAATTCCGTCAATTCCTGCGGCAGCATGGATTTGATATCCTTTTTTTCCATCCGGTTCCCTCCCCTGCGGTTTATTCTCGAAGCATCCGGCAGACAAAAAATCCGTCGGTTCCCTCATCCGGGAAAAAAGTTTTGCTGAAATCCACCCGGTATTCCGGATGTTTTTTTAAAAAGACGGCCACCTGATTTTCGTTTTCTTTTTTACGAAGGGTGCAGGTAGAATACATCAGAACGCCGCCCGGCTGAACATACCGGCTTCCGGTTTCCAGGATGGCTGCCTGCAGCTGCTGCAGAGCCGAAAAATCGGTTGACGGCTTATATTTGATGTCCGGTTTTCGACGAAGAATACCGTATCCCGAACAGGGTACATCACAAAGAACCCGGTCAAACGTTCCGAAATCCGGGCAATAAACCGCGGCATCATTCTGCCGGGCCGTTATACAGGTCAACCCCAAACGGGCCGCCCCCGAAACAATCAACTTCACCCGAGAATCATAGAGATCACAGGAAAGAAGTTTTCCCCGGTTTTGCATTTGTTCGGCCACGGTAAAGGTTTTTCCTCCCGGAGCGGCGCATAAATCAAGGATTTTCTCCCCCGGTTTGGCTCCGAGGAGAGAAGCACAGGCCTGCGAAGCCGGATCCTGAGCGTGATACCATCCATTTTGATACCCCGGATCCCGGCGGATGTCCATCCCGTCAAGCAGGCAGACACTGTACGGATCCGTTTCCCGGGCCGCAATTCCCCGTTCAGCCAGCGCCCGAATCAGCTGCCCGGCATCGGTTTTCAGCGGATTGACCCGCAAATGCACCGACGGGCTTTGCAAAAACGATTGTAAAAAGCCTTCGGCCGCTTCGCCGTAATCCCGGGTCAGTTCTCCGACAATTTCCGGCGGACAGGAATACCGGATTGCCAGGGATTTTTCATCCGAACCTGACGGAAGATCCGCCGGGTTCCGCAGATAGTTCCGCAGCACCCCGTTGACAAACGGGGCATTGTGGGATTCCGGAGAATGCTTCACCAGTTCTACCGACTGACCGACCGCGGCATGATCCGGAACAC
>CAKSNI010000148.1 GCA_934476025.1 uncultured Eubacteriales bacterium
TTTTCGACTTGCGCAAATCCGATCCTTCCTTTTCGGCGAAGCCGGGGTTGATTTTTTTATAACTTGAAACAGGAATCCATTCTATCAACGCGTTTTTGCAATTCCCTCTTCTATTTTTCCGGGGGATTTGTTATAATACCAACAGGTGCCGAAAACATCGGCCGTTTCGGGAGGAAAAGCAGAGTTGTTTTGTGAAATAGGCGGGCTGAAAATTCATTACATTGAAGAAGGTTCGGGCGAACCGGTGGTTTTGCTGCACGGATGGGGCTCTTCCATTGCCCCCTTTTCCGGAATCATTCGGCTTTTAAAACAAAAGTACCGGGTATTGGCGGTGGAATTTCCGGGGTGCGGAGAAAGCGAAACCATGAAAACTCCGTGGAATTTGGATGATTATGCCGCTTTTACTCTGGCATTTCTTCAAAAAGTCGGGGCAGAAAACCCGATTCTTATCGGGCATTCCCATGGAGGGCGGGTCATTCTTCGCCTGGCCGGCCGCGGCGATATTTCTCCGAAAAAAATCGTTCTGCTGGATTCGGCCGGTCTGATTCCCAAAAAATCATTTCGCCAAAAAATGCGGATTCGCAGCTTTAAGGCGGTAAAAAGGGTGCTGACCCTTCCGCCTTTCAAAAACCATACCGAAGGGCTTTTGCAAAAAGCGCGGCAGCATTACGGAAGCAGCGATTACAATTCCTGTCCGCAGGTACTGCGCGAAACAATGGTTCGTTTGGTGAACACCGATGTAAGGGAACTGCTTCCGCAAATTTCCTGCCCGGTGCTGCTGATTTGGGGTGAGAAGGATACCGATACCCCTCTTGCCGACGCAAAGGTGATGGCCGGGCTGCTGCCGGATGCCGGCCTTTGTGTGATTCCGGGAGCCGGGCATTTTTCCTTTTTGCAGGACCCGGGCCGGGTCGCAGCGATTTTAACAAGTTTTTTGATGTAGGAGTTGATTCCCCTGGTTCCCTTTTTGAAATGGATTCTCAACGAGCGCTTTCTTTTCGGTTTCTGCACCCTGCTGGCTGCGGTGGCCGGGCTGTTTTCGGCAGAACGACAATGGCAGATGTTTCAGCAGAATTCCTATTTCCCGAGCCGATATCTTTCCTGGTTGAAAGAAAAGAAAAACCTGCACGGGGTAATCGGCCGGGTCGTTTTCCTGCTTTGTCTTTTTGTACTGGATATCGGGAACAATCATGCAGCCCTGCTGATTTTTACCGGGCTGTTGCTGTTGTATCTGATTGTCAGTGTCATCCGGGCACTGCGCTCCCGTCGAAAGTCGGTGAAAAAACTGGTGTTTACCGCCCGGATCAAACGAACCTATGCGGCGCTGATCGGGCTTTACGGATTGCTGATTCTGCTGCAGGTCGCGGTGCTGAAGAGCAGCGGCTATTGGTTTTTGAGCGCGGCGGTCTTTTTGAGTGTCCTTCCGCAGGCGGCGGTCTTTTTGTTGTATGCGCTGCTGTATCCGGTGGAACGGGCCATAACGCGCCGGTACATCCGCGATGCCAAAAAAATTCTGCAGTCCTATAACGGCCGCCTGAAGGTGGTCGGCATCACCGGTTCCTACGGGAAAACCGGAACCAAGTTTATTCTTTCTTCCATTTTAAAGGAAAAATACAACGTGGTGGCAACGCCGCAAAGTTTCAATACCCCGATGGGGGTTGTGCGGACCATTCGGGAGCAATTGCGCCCGGAAACCGAAATTTTTCTGTGCGAAATGGGCGCGAAAAGAACCGGGGATATCCGGGAAATCTGCGATATCGTTTCTCCGGATCTCGGCGTTATCACTTCGGTCGGCCCGCAGCATCTGGACACCTTCCACGATCTTTACAATGTGCTGAATACCAAATTTGAACTCTATGATGCCGTTTGCAAAAAGGGTGGAAAGACCTATGCCTGCGGTGATAATGAATCCATCCGATCCCGAAGCATCCGGGACGATGTGGTGCTGTACGGCAGTGAAGAGGGATTTCCTTTCCGCATCGGCGAGGTCGCCTGTTCCAAAGAGGGTCAGAGCTTCACCCTGTGGCTGCGCGGGGAAAGCGTTCGGCTTTCCACCCGGCTTCTCGGGGATCATGACCGGGAAAACATCGCCGGCGCGGCCGCGCTGGCTTTTGATCTCGGGGTTTCGCCCGAACGCATCCGCATGGCGGTAGCCCGTCTTGCGCCGGTTCCTCATCGATTGGAAATGAAACGGTTTACGGCCGGCAGTATCCTGATTGACGATGCCTACAATGCCAATCCCGTCGGATGCCTGGATGCCTGCCGGGTGCTGGCCCGGTTTTCGGATATGAAACGGGTGATCGTCACACCGGGATTGGTGGAGCTCGGGGAAAAGGAATACGAATACAATTATAACCTCGGGCTGGCGGCGGCCGGCGCGGCCGATGTGATCATTCTGGTCGGTAAAGAACGCAGCAAGCCGCTTTCCTCGGCTGTTTTGGCGGCCGGGTTTGCAAAGGAAAACCTGTATGTTGTTTCCTCTTTTGCCGAGGCAATGCAGATTTATACTCCGATGGCCGGTCCGGATACCGTGGTTCTTTTTGAAAACGATTTGCCGGATAATTATCTCAAATAAAAAACGGGGGCGTACATTCTTATGAAAATCAATGTGGCAGTATTTTTTGGCTGCCGTTCGGTGGAACATGAGGTTTCAATCATTTCGGCGGTGCAGGCCATGCAGAGCATGGATCGGGAAAAATACGAAATTCTTCCGGTTTATGTAACCAAGGAAGGCGAAATGGTGACCGGCGAGGCGCTGTTCGAAATTCGAAACTATCGGGATCTTTCCGCTCTCGGAAAATCGGTTAAACCGGTGGTCTTTGTTCGGGAAAATAACCGGGTGTATATGAAATACCAAAAGAATCCCTTTGCCAAAAAAGCGGTGCCGGTGGATGTCGCTTTTCCGATCGTTCACGGTACCAACTGTGAGGACGGAACCATCCAGGGGCTGTTTGAATTTTTGAATCTTCCCTATGTGGGGTGTGACGGAACGGCTTCGGCCATCGGCATGGATAAAGCGCTGTTCAAAGATGTGATGAAACGCTTTTCTCTGCCGGTGCTGGATTGCGTTACCTTTTTTGCCGATGAATATCTGAAGGATGCCGGGGCGGTTATCGACCGGCTGATCCGTGAAATCGGCTTCCCGATGATTATCAAACCGATCAACCTGGGGTCGAGCGTCGGGATTACCAAGGTAAAAACCGAAGAAGAACTTCGGGATGCCATCGATCTGGCGGTTTCGTTTGCCGACCGGATTCTGGCGGAACACGCCGTGGAAAATCTGCGGGAAATCAACTGTTCGGTATTGGGCAATGCCCGGGAATGCACGGCTTCGGTTTGCGAAGAACCCTTTGCGTCCGACAGCGAGGAAATTCTGAGCTATGAAGACAAATATCTTTCGCAGGGCAGCAAAAAAACCGGAACGGGGGCCGCAAAGGGGATGGCTTCTCTGTCAAGAAAAGTTCCGGCTGATCTGAGCGAAGAACAGAGCCGGCAGATTCGGGATCTTTCCTGCCAAATCTTCCGGGCAATGGATGCCTGCGGCGTGGTGCGGATCGATTATATTCTGGATCAGGATACCGGAACGGTATATGCGAATGAGGTCAATACCATTCCGGGGTCGCTGGCCTTTTATTTGTGGAAAGCAACGGGAATGCCCTATCGGGAATTGTTGGATCGGATGATTTCGCTGGCCTTTGAGCGCAGCCGGGAACGGGAAAAACTGACCTTTACCATCCCGACCAATA
>CAKSNI010000149.1 GCA_934476025.1 uncultured Eubacteriales bacterium
CCGCTTCGTCAAATCCTTCCCTCGGTCCGCTAAGAACCCGTTCATCCGGGGGTTCGCTGATGCCCCGGGTGCGCCAGCCTTTGGTATTCACGATAAGGGCTGTCCGGCTGCCCTGCAAAATCAGCAGGGTATCCCCGTATAAAACCGCCCGGATCATATCGGAAAGCCATTCCCTGGCAGTGACATCGGAGGCAAAAAGCACGCGGCTTTGAACTGCTTCGACGGAGTCGGCTTCATCCGATCGGCAAAGGAGCAGCGGCCGGATGACGCTTTCGGTTATCAGATCGTTATCCACCATGCCGTCCAGATAAAAAAGTGCCATTCGCACCTTCTGCTCACCGACTACCAGTTCCCGGACCCGTAAGACGGCATCTTTTTGAAAGATTTCCCGAAGTCGGGCGGTATCTTGTTCGTAACAGCCGCTGAGCCGTTCGGATTCATAGTCCCCGGATTGCCAATACAAAGAAAAAGCCCCTTTCTCGGTTTTCCGTTTTAGTATACCGAAAAAGGGGACTTTTATCCGTTTTGCCGGCGCAGGAAGTCGTATTCCCGGGCAATGGTATTCCAGGTGACAGGGCCGACACTTCCGAGAAGCGGCAAACCGAACAATCGTTGCAGGGTCAGCACGGCATCCCGGGTGGCTTCATCAAAAATTCCGGTAACGGACACTTCGGGAATTTCCGGGTAGGCCCGACCGATGCGTGACAGATATGTCTGCAGGTCGGAAACATCCTGCCCGCTCATGCCCTCGCTTAAAAAGTAACCGGGATAAAGACGGGCGTTTCCGCCGGTATACCCTTCTTCCAGTGCCGAAAGGGTTTGCAGATATACCCTTCGAAGCTGCTCCCGGGTGATCGGGTCCACCTCACCGGTAACGGGCAGAGAAAAGGCCTGCTGAAAGGCTTCTACCGCCTTCCTGGTGGTTTCATCATAAACCCCGTTGATCGGCAGAAGGTTTAAAAGGGGGTTAAAATAGGCAATGACATTCAAATAGTATTGCAGGACCCGAATCTGCGGCCCGGATTCACCGGGAAGAAGTTCGCCGTAGGGCAGGGTGGCTTCCTGTTCGGAGATTCCTTCGGAAATCAGATCCGAAAGGCTTTTGACCCCGACATACAGCTGTTTGATTTTATACCAGGTCGCTTTGTCCACCTCTCCGGTAACCGGCAGGTTGAATATACTCTGGAAGCGGCGAACCGATTCCTGCGTGTCCGGTCCGAATACGCCGTTTTCAACCTGGATGGTCGGAATGGCCGGAAAATTGGCGGCAATCCGGTTGAGCTGTGTCTGAATGATTTTGACCTCGTTGTCGCTGTCCCCAAGCCTTAAAGGGACGCCGGGATAGGAAAGGGTGATGTTCTGCACCGGCGCATTGCGAATCAGGCGCAGATCTTCCCCGTAATAAGTCTGCAGAATTTCAAGCGGCGTTTTTCCCTGCTGCGCCAATTCCACGGTTCCCCATTGGGACAACCCATCGCACCGGGAGGTGGTTCCGTTGCAGAAACGGGTAAAATATGGTTCGATTGACCCCTCTTTTACGGCATATTCGTTGAATTGGTGGTCCACCAGCATGGCGATGTTTTCATAAATTTCCCGGCCGGGCGAAAAGGCCTGATCGTACTGGGTGCTGTTGGTGATATCAAAATCATATCCCCGGCTGCGGTACCATTCGGTAAAAATCCGGTTCAGGGTAAAGGTGACAATCGCATAGATATTGGCCCGAATGGCATCTTCCGGCCAGGTCGGGTAAATCTCGCTGGACACCGCGTTTTTGATATAATCGGTAAAAGAAACGGTGACGTTTTCGGCCGGGGCATCGGGAGGCCCGAGATGGACCGTGACGGTTTCGGGAATATACGGGCGCAGCTGCGGCACAAAATGTTCCTCCTTTACGGCTTTTCCGCCAGCAGATTCGGCGGGGTACTTTCAATTATAATCGGCAGTGAAGGCTGGCTCCACAGGGTTAAATCGGCATTGATCAGCGAAGTGACTCCTGAAAAAACCGGGGCGTTTTTATAAATCTGACGAACATACCCGTCGGCATCGATCTGAATATCGTAACTGAGATACGGAACCAGGCTGTTGGCGGAATCACAGGAGAGGTCGACTCCCCGGGTAGGCAATTCAAAGGGGACAATCTGCCCGGATTCATCGGTGAAGGCGAGGTCGATCACGGCACCGTTTTTGAAAACCGTGACCAGGGCATCCGGAATCCGACGAAGCCCTCTCAGGGAAGAAACATTGACCGAAAGCCGGCCGAAAGATTGGTCTGACAAGTCGGGTTCCTCCTTTTTTGTTTTTTGAAATTGTATTGTGATCCGGGGAAAAATATGCTACAATCAAAAAAGAAATTCCGAGAAAGGAAAGAAAAGACCGATGCCCCTTGATGAAATCGTGAAACCGGTTATCCGGTGGTTTACAGAAAACCGAAAGGAACTGCCGTTCCGCCAAAACCGCACCCCCTATTCCATCTGGATTTCGGAAATCATGCTGCAGCAAACCCGGATCGAAACGGTGATCCCCTATTATCTGCGATTTATTCGGGAATTTCCCGATGTTGCGGCATTGGCGGCCGCCGATCCGGACCGCTTGATGAAGTTGTGGGAAGGGCTCGGCTATTACAGCCGGGCGCGAAACCTGAAAAAGGCGGCCGAAAAGGTGGTACAGGAACACGGCGGGCAATTGCCGGCAGATGCGAAGGCTTTAAAAAGCCTGCCGGGCATCGGAGAGTACACGGCCGGGGCGATTGCCTCCATGGCGTTCGGGCTTCCGGTGCCGGCGGTGGACGGCAATGTGCTGCGGGTCATCACGAGGGTAACGGCCGATTTTTCGGATATCAGCGAAGCCGCTACCAAAAAGAAAATTACCCGGATGCTGGCCGAAGTTTATCCGACGGGGGAAGAAGCCGCCAAACTGACCGAGGGGTTGATGGAAATCGGAGAAACGGTTTGTTTGCCGGTCGCCGAACCAAAATGCGGCCTATGCCCACTTTTTGGAATTTGTCTGGCCGAAAAACAGGGAATTGCCAATCAGCTTCCGGTACTGCCGGAACGAAAGGTACGGAAAAAGGAACAGTTGACGGTGTTCTTGCTGCGCTGCGGCGACACCTTTGCGTTATGCAAACGCACCCGGGGGATGTTAAAGGAAACCTTTGAATTTCCGAATTGTCCCGGGTATCTGAGCCGGCAGCAGGTTGCCGAAAAGTTCGGGATACCGCGGGAACAGGTGGTTTTGCTCGGGGCTTCCCGGCATATTTTTACCCATCGGGAATGGGAAATGATCGGGTATGAAATTCCTTTGCCGAAACCGCTGCCGGAATACCGTTTTGAAACAGCTTCGCAGATTTTGTCCCGCTATGCCGTTCCGTCGGCTTTTCGTGCCTATAAAGTGTATCTTGAAAAATTTCTTTAAATTTTGAGAATTTGTAATTTAATGGTTGACATTTCCCATTGTTTCGGTTAAACTGCAAGAAATGAGCATTCTAAAAGGGGAATTGATTTATGCGATATTACGAAAAATTCGACTTTGTCAGTGAAAATCGACTGCCGCAGCGCTGTTATTATATCCCGGAGGGAAAGGCGGAATACCGGCTGCTCAACGGGGATTGGCGCTTTGCGTATTTTGCGGACGGGGATGCCGTTCCGGAAAACGGAAAAATCGATCATTTCGATACGGTGACGGTTCCCTCCACCTGGCAGAATACCGGGTATGAAAACCCGAATTACTGCAATATAAACT
>CAKSNI010000150.1 GCA_934476025.1 uncultured Eubacteriales bacterium
GGTTGCCTCGATAATGGAGCGAAGCCCCCGCGCACCGGTTTTGCGTTCCACCGTTTTTTCGGCAATCGCTTCCAGAGCATCCCGTTTGAATTCCAGTTCCACACCATCCAACCGAAAGAGCGCCTGGTATTGCTTGATGACGGAATTTTTGGGATCACTCATCACATGAATCAGCGTTTCCTTATCCATCCCCTTCAGGGTGGTAACCACCGGAAGTCGCCCGACCAGTTCGGGAATCATTCCGAATTTCACCAGATCCTGATGGGTGGCCTGTTCACAAAGGGCCTGAGCCTCTACGGATTTCGGCGAACGCACCTGAGCCCCAAAGCCAAGATTGCTGCCGCCAATCCGGCGCTCAATGATTTTTTCGATACCGTCAAACGCCCCGGCACAAATAAACAGAATATTGGTGGTATCAATCTGAATGAATTCCTGCTGCGGATGTTTCCGGCCTCCCTGCGGCGGAACATTGGCAACCGTGCCCTCCAAAATTTTAAGCAACGCCTGCTGCACCCCTTCCCCGCTGACATCCCGGGTAATGGACGTGTTTTCGGATTTCCGGGCAATTTTATCGATTTCATCCACATAAATGATACCGCATTCCGCCCGTTTGATATCGTAATCCGCCGCCTGAATCAGACGAAGCAGGATGTTTTCCACATCTTCACCAACATAGCCGGCTTCGGTTAAGGTGGTAGCATCGGTGATGGCAATCGGAACATCCAGAATCCGGGCAAGTGTTTGAGCAAGGAGGGTTTTTCCGACACCGGTCGGGCCCAACATCAACACATTGCTTTTGTTGATTTCGGTTTCATTGGCCGTTTGTTTGTAAATCCGTTTGTAGTGATTGTAAACGGCCACCGCCAGCGTTTCTTTGGCTTCGTCCTGCCCGATAACATACTCATCCAGTTTTTCTTTGATTTCCTTAGGTTTCGGAAGAACAAAATCTTTCGCCTTGCGGGGTTTCTTCCTGTCGGCCGCTGCGGTCGGGTCTTCGTCAAACAGCAGTGAATTGCAGAAACTGATACAGTCATCACAGATATAGACCCCGGGGCCTTCAATCAGCCGGGTCACTTCATCCTGCCGCTTTCCGCAAAAGGAACAGCGGATATCGTTTTTATCTTTTGTCGGCATATCTTCTTCCTTACCGTTTGGTGATCACTTTATCCACAAGGCCGTATTCTTTGGCCTGATCGGCGCTCATCCAATTGTCCCGATCGGTATCCAGGGCAATCTGATCGAGCGGCTTGCCGGTTGCGTCGGCAAGAATGCGGTTGATGGTATCCCGGGTTTTCTCAATGTGCCGGGCGCTGATCAGAATATCGCTTGCCTGACCCTGTGCTCCGCCGAGCGGCTGATGAATCATCACTTCCGCGTTCGGCAAAATAAGCCGCTTGCCTTTCTGACCGGCAGCCAGCAAAAAGGCACCCATGCTCGCCGCCATTCCAAGACAAATGGTGGAAACATCACATTTGATATATTGCATGGTGTCATAAATCGCCATCCCGGCCGAAACCGAGCCGCCCGGGCTGTTGATATAAAAATTGATGTCCTTATCGGGATCCTGGCTTTCCAGATACAGCATCTGCGCCACAATCAAACTGGCCGAAGTGTCGTCCACTTCTCCGTTGAGCATAATGATCCGGTCATTTAACAGGCGGGAAAAAATATCATAGGAACGCTCTCCGCGGCTGGTTTGCTCAATGACATAAGGCATCGTATTCATAGACAGTTTTCTCCTTATTCGTAGAATGATAAACAGTCCGGTTCCCGCTGAATCGGCGGGAACCGAACGCTTTCAGGCAAAAGTATGCACAAAGATCCGCGAAAATAATCAGTCCGGATTATTCTTCCGCTTTCTTTTCCGCCGTTTTTTTCGCAGCGGTTGTTTTTTTTGCAGCCGGCTTCTTAGCGGCCGTCGTCTTTTTGGCCGGAGCTTTCTTTTCGGCGGTATCGTCGGCCTTCTTAGCGGCCGGTTTTTTGGCAGCAGCCGGTTTCTTTTCATCCTTGGCGGCAACAGTAAATTTCGCCGTGGATTTTACCAGTTCAAGAGCCTTTTGAACAGCCAGATCTTTCTTGATTTCTTCCGCCGGAACGGCAGCCTTCACCTGATCTTCGCTGACCGAGTAATCTTTGGCCATTTTGGCGTAATAGTCGGCCACTTCTTCATCGGACGCCGTCAGATTTTCAAGTTTCACAATCTTTTCCAGAGCCAGGCGCATTTTCACCTGCTTTTCGGCCTGCGGACGGAAGGTTTTGCTGAAGTCTTCCATCTTCATACCGGTGGCTTTCATGTACGATTCCAAGCTAAGCCCCTGCATCGAAAGACGATAGCCGAAATCCTGAACGTCCTGTTTTACCCGGTTTTCATACATAGCTTCCGGAATTTCACCCTGAATGCTGTCAATAATCTGTTCCAGCAAAGCCGTTTCCGCTTCATCGTCAGCGGCCTTCTGTTTGCGTTCCAGCGTTTTGGCCTTCAGATCAGCCTTATATTCCGCCAGGGTATCAAATTCGCTGACGTCCTTCGCAAATTCATCATCAATCACCGGCAGCTCGCGCTTCTTGATTTCATGCAGTTTGCAATGGAACACCGCTGCTTTTCCGGCCAGTTCTTTGGCGTGATAGTCTTCCGGGAAGGAAACATTGACATCAAATTCATCCCCGCTGTTATGGCCGATCACCTGATCTTCAAAGCCCGGGATAAACTGATTGGAACCGAGAGTCAAAGAGTAGGACTCTCCTTTTCCGCCTTCAAAAGCCTTACCGTCCACAAAGCCTTCGTAATCAATGACGGCAATGTCATCTTTTTCAGCCGGACGATCTTCCACCGCTACCATTCTGGCATTGCGTTCCGCGATATTCTTCACGGTTTCATCGATTTCCTGATCGGTTACCTCCACCGCGGCTTTTTCAGCGGTCAGGCCTTTGTATTCGCCGATTTCAATATCCGGAACTACCGTCAGCGTAACTTTGAAATCCGCGCCGTTTTCCTTGCTGATGGAAACCAGATCGAAATCCATCTTATCATCAACGATTTCGAGATTGGCTTCTTTGGCGGCCGCATCGACTTCTTCCCCGAACAGTTCGTTCAGAGCTTCTTCAAAAAACGCTTCGGCACCGTAGTATTTTTCAACGATGGAAAGCGGGGCTTTTCCTTTGCGGAAGCCCGGAATGTTCAGCTTTGCGCTTTCACGGCGCATTACTTCATTCAAAGCTTTGCCGAACTTTTCCTTGTCGATTTCGATTTCCAGTTCATACCGGTTCTTTTTAACTTCTTTACAATTTTTTAAACTCATGGATATACCTCCGCATAAATGATCATTCTACACTATAACACATGATGGAAAGAATTTCTACACTTTTTTGAAATTTTCACAAAATAATTTTTTGCAGGGCAACCGGCGTAAAATCCACACAGTCGCAGGAAAGCAGCCGAAGCCGGATCCCCTCATATTCCGTTTGGCAGCCCCGCATGGCATTTCCGTGAATATGCCCGTGATAGACCGTATCCACCCCATGAGCCAAAAGAACCTCCCAAATCGGCCGGCACACACTTCCGTTCCATACCGGCGGATAGTGCAGAAAAACAATGGGAATTAACCCGGCTGTTTCGGCAGCCCGTAAGGAAGTTTCCAGACGCCCTGCTTCCCGAAGGACAACCGAACCTTTTTCGGCGGTTCCTTCGTAGACCCAGCCCCGTGTTCCGCAAATGGCGTACGGCCCGATCGGGC
>CAKSNI010000151.1 GCA_934476025.1 uncultured Eubacteriales bacterium
GGTACGATTTCATTTATCATAATGAAGTGGTCAAGCCGGCTTTGGTCGGGCTGGCCGGCCCGTGGATTTCCGGGGGAATTGAATTCAACTGGCCGCAGCATCACCGCCCGACTACTTATATGCCGCTGGAAGCCGTAATCGAGGAAAATCCCGACGGCGGAAAAACCGTGTGGACCGGGGAAGTGGAACCCTTTAACCGGATGAAGGGAATGGCCGGAATTACGGTGGATCCGGGCAGAAGTTATATCAAAGCCAAGGTGCGGCTTTATAACCGGACCGCCATGCCGCAGATCTTTATGTGGTGGGCAAACCTGGCGGTTTCGGTGAATGATCAATATCGGGTCGTTTTTCCGCCGGATGTAGAATGGGTCAATGACCATGATCGCCGCGCGGTGCTGGAATGGCCGATCGCCAAAGGAGTCTATCATACCGCCCGTCCGTTTGATTACGGAAAAGGCACGGATATTTCCCGGTATGAATCGGTACTGGTTCCTTCTTCCTTCCTGATTTCTCAGGGGCAGTCGGATATGGATTTTATCGCTGGGTATGATATGGGCAGGGATGCCGGGATTGTTACGGTGGCCGATCATCAGATTTCCCCGGGTAAAAAACTCTGGACCTGGGGTAAGGGTGATTTCGGCGATATGTGGTGTTCCAATCTGACCGATGAAAATGGTCCGTATGTGGAACTGATGACCGGTGTGTTCACCGACAATCAGCCGGATTTCACCTGGATTGCGCCGTTTGACAGCCGCTCTTTTGAACAGGTCTGGTACCCGGTTCGGGGAATCGGCGATGTAAAAAACGCCACCGTGGATGCGGCCATGAACCTGAAAAAACGCAAAGATCGGGCATTTGTCGGAATTATGCCGACCGGCTCCTTCCCGGAGGCAACTCTTCGTCTGACCTGCAACGGAACGGTCATCTTTGAGGAAACCCGTTCTTTGACCCCGGACGAACCATATTGTGTGGAAGTTTCGCTCGGCGGCCGTAAATTCGAGGAAATCAAGGCAACTCTGACCGATCAGGAAGGCAAGGTGCTGGTTTCCTATCGCCCGTATATTCGTGGGCAGAAAAAACCGATCGAGGTCCGCAAACCCGTAAAGCGCCCCTGCGAAATCGAAAACAACGAAGAACTTTACCTCAATGCATTGCATCTGGAACAGTATAAACAGCACAACTACGATGCCCGGGATTATTATGCCGAAGGGCTTCGTCGGGATCGCTATGACAGCCGCTGCAACACCGGAATGGCCCGGATTTCTCTGAAAAACGGCGATTTTGAAGGTTGTGTTGCTTATGCCGATCGGGCTATTGCCCGTTTGACCCTTCGGAACCAGCACCCGGCCGACACCCAGGCGTTTTATCTCAAAGGCCTGGCGTTGCGTTATCTGGGACGGGATGCCGAAGCAGAGGATGCTTTTTCCCGTGTGATCTGGAATGGGGAATTCCGCTGCGCCGCATATCTGGAACTGGCCAATCTGGCGGTAAAACGCGGCGATATGGAAGAGGCTCTGGAAAAATGTGATATTTCCGCTTCTCTTTCCGGGGGGAACACCCGTGCTCTTTGCCTGAAGGCGGCCATTCTGCGCCATGTGGGACGGGATGCCGAAGCCTGGGAACTGGCCCGCAGCTGTCATCAAAAAGATTTGCTGGATCTGTTCGCTTTGTGGGAACTTTCCCTTCACGAACCGGTGGATTCGCAGCTGGAACAGTTCTTCAAAAAGCCGGAAAATGTACTGGATGTGGTTTGCAACTATCTGGCGGCCGGGCTGTATGAAGATGCTCTTACCCTGTTGGAAAAGGCCGCCGGTGATTATCCGCTTTCCGATTATTATCGGGCTTATCTGCAGAATTGCCGTCCCGCCGATCCAACCGCGGCGCTTCAAAAAGCCGCGGCGGCCGATACCGGATATTGCTTCCCTTCGCGGCTGGAAGATATTGCGGTTCTGCGTTTCGCGATAGATCACAATCCGGCCGACGATAATGCCTGCTATTATCTCGGTTGCCTGTATTATGATCGTTTTGCATATCAAAAGGCCAAAGATCTGTTTGAAGAGTGCGTCAAACGCAATCCGGAACACAAAAAGGCCTGGCGCGATCTTTCCTACCTGTACTTTGAAAAATTCGGAAAACCGCAAAAAGCCGAAACCTGCATGAAAAAAGCAATGCAGCTGAAAGGCGATGATCCGCGAATGCTGTTTGAATATCAGCAGCTGCTTAAAAACCGGAATGTTTCGCCTCAAAAACGCCTGGCTGTGTATGACCGTTATCCGGAACTGCTGGCAAAACGGGATGACTGCTACTTAGATAAAATCATTCTGCTTTGCACCATCGGGCAGTATAAGACCGCCATTGATATGGCAGCCCGGAAACACTTTCATATCTATGAAGGCGGTGAAGGCAAACTGACCAAGCAGCACGCCTGGATGCATGTGCTGTACGGAAACGATTTGGCGGCGGCCGGTAAATGGGATCAGGCAATCAAAGCCTATGAGGACGGCGTCAACATGCCGAAATCGTACGGCGAAGCCAAAACCTTCTTCAACCAGGAAGCGCATATCAACTATTTCCTCGGCAAGACCTACGAAGCCATCGGGGAAGCGGAAAAGGCCGAAGTTGCTTTTGAAAAGGCAACCGAATACAAAGCGGCTGTTTCGGAAATTTCGCTGTTCCGTGCGTTGGCTCTTCGCCGGTGTCACCAGGATGAAAAGGCCTCAGCGGTTTTAAAAGAAATGAAACAAACGGCGGAAAACCTGCTGAAAAACAAGGATCTTCGCACCTACTACGGGGTCGGGTCCCCCAGCCCGATGCCGTTTGAAAACGATGTGGTGAAAAACAATACCGTTGACGGGAAAATCCTGCTGGCCTTTGCCCTTCTCGGAATGAATCGAAAGAAGCAGGCGGAAGCCCAGATTCGGGATGCCGAAGCCATTTCGCCTTATGATTTCCGGATTCATGCCTTCTATTGCATTGAAAATCGAATCTAACGGAACCATGAGAGCTTTCTTTCCCGATTTCGGAAAAGAAAGCTCTTGACATTTTGGGTTTTTGAAGTATAATAATAGGGTATTCGTGTCATGCATAGGGTATGGGGGCGTAGCTCATCTGGTAGAGCGCTACATTCGCATTGTAGAGGTAGTGAGTTCGAGTCTCATCGTCTCCACCAAAAAAGCACCTGCTTTTGCAGGTGCTTTTTTTGAAAATTTTTCCTGTGGTCAACGAAGCGGTTTGGACAAAAAAATTCCCCCGGGGGCGGCTGGGTTGCCTTCCGGGGAATTTTTTTGCCCGGTTCAGAATTGCGATTTGTGACGGAAGAAAGATCTCAACCGGCAAAGAAGAGCGGCTGTCCGTTTCCCCGTTTTTTTGGACGGGAGAGCGGGAACATGGGGAGAATGATGCAGAAAGAAATCCTGGGAATCAAACGGAGCGGCAGCGTGCTTGCGGACATAGGAACCGTCCGGCAGCAGGGAGGAGGCTTTGGCGGTGTCCCGAAGTTGTGCTTCGCAAATCCATTGAAGAATTTCGCGTATTTCCGGGTTGCGGACGGGACAGGCGATTTCTACCCGTCTGTTCAGATTTCGTGTCATCAGGTCGGCCGAAGCCAGGAAAAATTCGGCTTCGCCGCCGCACCCGAATTGGTAAATTCGCGCGTGCTCCAAAAAACGCCCGACAACGCTGGTGACATGAATGTTTTCGGTTTTTTGAGGGATTTCCGGCAATAGGCAGCAG
>CAKSNI010000152.1 GCA_934476025.1 uncultured Eubacteriales bacterium
AGTTCCCACGCAAATCAAAGCCGCTAACAACGCCGCCAAAATTTGCTTTCTCAATGAATTCCCCTTTGACATAACAATCCCCTACCTAGATTTTATTTATTCACTCCGCAGAGCGATAACCGGATCTTTCGAAGCGGCAATGCGAGCCGGAAGCAGCCCGGCAATGAGGGTCAGCAGCATACTGATCAAAATCAAAATCACCGCACCGGCCACCGGCAGACTGGCGATGGACGCAATCCCGGTATAATGCTCAATGATCCGGTTAACCGGAATATTGAGCAGCAAGGTCAGCAGAATACCGAATACACCGGCCGAAAAGCCGATGATCAGCGTTTCAGCATTAGATACCCGGGAAATATCTTTTTTGGAAGCCCCGATGGCACGCAGAATTCCGATTTCCTTGGTCCTTTCCAAAACGGAAATATAGGTAATAATTCCGATCATAATGGAGGACACCACCAGGGAAATGGCGACAAACGCGATGAGCAGATAGCTGATGGCATTGATGGCTTTGGTTACCGAGGAAAGCATCAGCGCAATATAATCGGTATAGGTAATCCGTTCGTTTTCTGCCTTGCCGTTGTTGTATTCCCGAATACAGTCGGCAATTTTTTCTTTGGCATCAAAATCAATCGGATAAATGAGAATCTGAGAAGGATTCTCCAGATCGGCGACCCCCATGGTGGCCAGGTTTTCGGCATAGGTAGCCGTGCTTTGCTGACGCTTTAAATAACTGATCACCGTTTCTAAAATCTGTTCTTCGCTTTTTCCGGAAGCCTGCATTCCGCCAAGGAACTGACGGAATTGCTGCGCTTCTGCTTCCGGTAGCGTGTCAGCGTAGGCTTCCAGTTCCTGCATGTTCTTGGGCAGAGCGCTGTCGCCGGCAAAGGGCAGCCCGGTAAACACATCCACCTTCTCGTTTTCCTTTTGCTCCCGAACAATTTCGCTGTCATTAATCCGATTGATCAGCACTTCATTCAGTTCGTCGGTGTACCCAACGCAGCCGGTGGTTTTCACAGCATCGGTTGCCCGGCAAATACCGACAACATGAAGCGCAATGGCCCGGTCGGAACCGATGAGGTTGGAAAGGAAAATTTCATTGTCCCGTTTATCGGTCCAAACGCCATCTTCTTTTTCATAAAAATCGGTATTGACCACCAACTTATATTCTTTTGACATGAGTTCATCAAAGGAATACAAAGTTTGCTCCGATTCTTCCACCGGCAGCCCGTTGATCATATTTTCGGTCATTTTTTTCAGTTCCGAGCGATCCTTGAGCCCCAACGCATACAACGCATAATCGCTGACGGCGTTATTCTGATCGGCGATGATCACAATCTCATTATAGGCCTGCGGCATTCGCCCGGCCAACACTTCGTACTGCTTGGCAAGCAGGTCTTCATCATGGATGAGTGCCCGGAAGCAGGAGGACGATGCTGCGGAAAAGGCCATCGGAAAAGAAGCGGAGGAAGTGTGCGAAAGATTCAAAGAATCCAACACATCGGCCGGTTCGCTCTGGATCACCCCGTCGGAGGTATCCGAGCAGAAAATATACATCGGTGTGGAATAGGTATAGCGGATATCGCTGACATACTGCCGGATCGGCGCTTCCTCCTGCATGAGGTATTGCCGGAAGGATTTCAGATCGTTCTGCGTAACCCCGTTCATCATGTTTTTCACCATTCCGGTCATGATATTGCTGGAATAAATACGGTTCGGATCTTCCGGAGGCGTTTCCTCCCCCGAACCCATATAGGATTCAATCACACCGGAAAGATCCATGGTAGCCTGCTCGATCGTAACCGGGTAGCTGGTCAGGGTTTCCCGCTCCACCCCTTTAATGTAGGCATCCACCCCGCTGGAGATGGAAAGGATCATCGCAATTCCGATAATGCCGATCGAACCGGCAAAGGAAGTCAGAAAGGTGCGGGCCTTTTTGGTCATCAGATTGTTCAGCGAAAGCCCCAGCGCCGTAAAAAAGGACATGGAAACTTTCTGCCGTTTTGGCTTTTTTCCGGACAAACTGCCGGCCGCCTGCTGCGGCTGATCCGGTTCTTCCTGCCCGTCAAAGGGATCGGAATCGCTGACGATTTTTCCGTCCAACAGGCGGATAATCCGGGTGGAATACTCTTCGGCCAGCTGGGGATTGTGGGTTACCATGATAATCAGTTTGTCCCGGGAAATTTCCTTCAAAACCTGCATGATCTGTTCGCTGGTTTTGGAATCGAGCGCTCCCGTCGGCTCATCGCAAAGTAAGATTTCCGGATCGTTGATCAGTGCCCGGGCAATGGCAACCCGCTGCATCTGACCGCCCGACATCTGGTTGGGCTTTTTATAAAGCTGATCGGCAAGCCCCACCTTTTTCAGTGCCTCCACCGCGCGTTTGCGGCGCTGGGATTTGGAAACTCCCGAAAGAGTCAGGGCCAATTCCACATTGGAAAGCACCGTTTGGTGAGGGATCAGATTATAGCTTTGAAAGACAAATCCGATTCGATGATTCCGGTAAGAATCCCAATCCCGGCTTTTATATTGCCGAGTGAAGCGGCCATCAATAATCAGCTCGCCGCCGCTGTATCGATCCAGCCCGCCGATCAAGTTCAGCAGGGTAGTTTTTCCGCAGCCGGAAGGCCCCAGAACCGAAACAAATTCACTTTTGCGAAAAGCAACGCTGACCCCTTTTAAAGCGCAGACAGTCTGATCGCCGACTTCGTAATTTTTGGTGATGTTTTCCAGCTTCAGCATAGCGTTTCTCCTTTTTCGGCTTCGGATCAAAACACGGATTCAAGAGTATTGTATCACTCTGCGCCGGGGAAAATGTGAACAAACTGAAAAGAACCCACCGCTATGGTAAGAATTGTTGACCCTTTAAAAAATTTTTTCAAAAACACAAAAAATTTGTTGAGTATTTCGATTTTTTATGTTATAATCCATTCAGAATCTTCAGGAGGGATTAAAAAGTATGAAAAAAGTTGTTTCTTTGCTGATGATCTTTGTTTTGATTTTTGCCTTAGCCGGCTGTGGCGCTTCGAAGGCCTCAACAACTGAGATCACCAAAAACAAAAAGCTCACCAAAGCCAATGTCGGCAGCTATCTGAAAATCGATATCAAGTTCGACAGTGTTACCACCAACTATTCCGACTACGACGGAACGGATGAAAAATACGCCGGCGGCCGTTGGAAATGGGCAACCGGAAAGGCTACCATCACAGTTTCCAACAAAACCACCAATGATATTCTGTTTAAAGACTGCGAAGTCAGCGTCGTTGCCGACCTTGGGATTTTCGGCAGCAAGAACTTCCTGGTCACTTTGGACGAAGACGGCAACTATACCGAAACCGTTACACTACAAACCAACAAAGACGGAATTCCGAAGGAAGGCTTCACCTCTACCGACTATGCGGTTCCGGTAGCCACCTATGAGATCGAAACCGTTTCCGGCAACATGGAAATACATATCAAGCTGGATGAGAACGGTTCGGTTATCCCCAATACTTCTTCCGAAGGTTGATTTTTTCCGCTTTCCTTTGGCGGGTGGCCTTCCCTTTCCCGGGTGCGAAACTTGTAAAATTCCGTGAAACCACAAGGCAGCCAAATTCATTTCTGTTCACACAAAAAAAGGAGCTGATCCCAAAAGATCGGCTTCTTTTTTTCAACCGTTTTTCACCCTTAAAATCGTTTTTCTCTTTCGCTGCCCAAACC
>CAKSNI010000153.1 GCA_934476025.1 uncultured Eubacteriales bacterium
AGCGACTTTATCAAGGTGCCGTAGCCTATCAAATGAAAGAATTGGAGACCGCTCTGCTTTTTTCGTTACGGGGGAAAAAACTTTCTGATTTTGAACAATTGCCGGACTTATGCGCCGGGCTTGATCGGGCGCTGTTCGAGGCTGTGCGCCGGGAAACACAATTCGGAGCGCTTGTCGCAAGCGTTACCGGAAAACGGTTCCCGGCAGCCCGAATCCGCCGGCTGCTGCTCTGCTGCGCTTTGGGAATTTCGAATGAGTACCATCAAAAAACCCCTCCATATCTTCGTGTTCTCGGTTTTCGCAAAGAAAAGGAGGAGCTGATTCGCAAAATAGCCGACAAAGCGGCCTTACCGCTGCTGTTTCGCAGCAGCGACCCGGCATTAAAGGATTCATTTTGCCGTCAGACCTTTGAAACGGAAGCCGGAACGACCGATTTTTATGCCCTTGCCGGGCAGCCGGTTCTTCCCTGCGGCACGGAATATCGCAGAATGCCGGTCAAGGTTTAGGACAGCTGTTTATTTTTCGTTTAACAGGTCAAAAGCCGCAAGTTCCCGTTTGAGTGCCAGCGTCGGATTGGGCTCGTCCGGCCGGCGGTAACAATAGGAACGAAGTAGGGAAAGATTCGGATGATAATACGGATCCCCGGCCAGCAAAAGGGGCTCATACCGATCCATAAACCGCTGAATTTCCGAAAAGAAGCGAAGTTTCTTTTCTCCCGATTCATCCGAACCGCGGGAAATTGATTCGTGATGATACAGCTGAGCATAAGGGGTCTGACAGTTTGTCAGGCCTCTTTTTTGCAGCCGCAGACAAAAATCGATATCGTTGAAAGTAACGGCAAAGGCTTCATCCAATCCGTCGACCGCCAAATAATCTTGCTTTTTGACCATCAGGCAGGCCGCTGTTACGGCAGAAATATTTCGCTGCATCAGATTCAGATGAGCATACCCGCCCAGGGGATCACGAAGCCCCTTAAAAGCATGGTCTGCAATGCCGCCCACCCCTAAAATCACACCGGCGTGCTGCAATGAGTTGTCGGGGTAGAACAGGTTCGCCCCGACTGCCCCGATCGAGGGCATCATGGCAAAGAGGAGCATTTGTTCAATCCAATCAGGCGAAATCACCTCGGTATCGTTATTGAGCAAAAGGAAATAATCTCCCTTGGCGGATTTCGCTCCACGATTGTTGATTGCCGAATAATTGAACCCGCTTGTCATTTCGCAGTCAACAATCCGGATTTTCGGGTTGCCGGAAAGCGAACAGTAATAGGCCTGTGTCTCCTTACGGCGACTGTTGTTTTCCAAAATCAGGATTTCAAAGTTCGGATAGGTTGTTTTTTCAAAAATCGAATCTAAACAGCGTTTTAAATCCGGTACATGATCCTGATTCGGAATAAGAATCGAAACAAGAGGGGTTTCCAAAAGAGCCGGTACCATGGTAAAACAATCCGGGAGCGGTTCTTTTTGACAAACCGATGCGGGAACCCGGCACTCCGCCAGGCTTTCGGCAAGGATCGCTTTTTTAGCAGCCAAAAAATCCTCATCCGGTAAAAGAGCTTCTCTTTTAAAAATCAAAGCCTTCCGGATATGCGCGATTTTGATCGGATGCAGCGGAGAGAATGCCACCATTCGGTAAAGCAAAAGCCCGACCGTCTCCCCGTTTTCATAGCGCAAAAGGGTACGATTGGAAACCGCGGCACTGCCGGTGATATAATCCCGGTTTCGAAATAGTTCAAGAGAAAAATCCGGCTTAAAAAAAGGAAAGCCACGCCTCCCGTGCCGGGTCAGCACATCTTCATCTGCATAAATCAGATCTGCCCCCTGCCCGGCTGCCTGTCGATATTCGGCAATAGCTGTCGGCGCAAGGCGATCTCCGACCGCAAGAAACAGCGAATATTCCGCTGGTCGTTGTGTCGGTAAAAAGGAAGTGACAAAACAGCACGGAATGCCCCGTTTTTGGAATCGGGCCTGCAAGCGGGATTTTCGGCCTTCTTCGATCGGTGCTTCCCATACAACGCTAAAGCGACGGCAGGACTGCTGCAGTAAAGAAGAAACCGTATGCCGCAGATGGCGATGAGAAGGGACTTTCCCCGAAACAATCACGGAGAACAGCACCTCTGCTTGAGCGGCAGAGGTGCTATTGCGTTCGGTGTGTTGCACGCGGCTTATACGGGCATACCGATACCGATATTTTTTCGGTGTAGGGAAATACATCCGAATGCCGGGGTGAAGCCGCTCAAGTATATGATAAACCGGAGGAATTGTACACAAAAAAGTGATCATGCATTTTTTAAAACCGGATAGGTTCATTTGATCTTACTCTCCATCGGTTGTACTGCTTTCCCGGCTGCTGCTCTCCGGCCGCCCGATAACGGACGAAGAGGTTGACGAGGACGCCTCTTCCGAGGAACTGCTTTCTTCAGATGATTCCTCCTCTTGAGGTTCCGGCGCGGCCGCTGTGTTTCCGACGGTGCCGGAAACAACCCCGCTGGCGCCGGTCGGTGTTTCGTCGGTACCGGTAATTGGCTTCAGAATTTTTCCGCCATGCATCGAGCAGGTAGGCAGATAACTGTTTTTATAATATCCTACGGCACGGCTTGGACAATTGGGTGTCGCCAATAGCCCGGTCTGTGTACAATAATAACGGGAGCTGGCATACTGGCTGTCGGTAAAGGTAAGAGGCTCCAGGTCTTTGTGGATCGGAGTCATTACCGCGCCCCACATCCGTTGGGCAATCACTCCGGAATTGATGGTTTCGTTGTTATCGTATCCGCACCAGCAGGACGCCACATAATACGGGGAACCACCGACAAACCAAAGGTCACGGGTTGAATCGGAAGTACCGGTTTTGGCATAAATTTTCATGCCTTTAATATAACCGGCTGCGCCGCCGCCCGTTCCGTTTGCTCCGTAAACAACATTCCGCAGCATATAGTTCATCACCGTTGCGGTATCTTCACCGATGACCTGAGAACCTTCATCGGAATACTGAAGAACAATATTGTCGTGAGAATCGGTGACATAATAATAGGTGCTCGGAGAGTAATACTTTCCGAGATTCCCGAAAATGGCAAAAGCGGCAGCGGATTCGGTGGTGGTCAGACCGCCGTTGGTACCGCCCATTCCCAAAGCGCCGAGCGAGGATGCGTCCGGCTGATTCAGCGTGGTAATGCCCAAAGACTGGGTGAGAAAATCAAACGATTTCTGCGGAGAAAGTTCATTGACAAGATAAACCGGAATGGTATTGACCGATCGTTCCAATGCATAGTGGGCCGTAATGTTTCCCCAATAACTCTTGTACCAGTTGACCGGTTTCCAGTTGCCATAGTTGTGCGGTTCATCCGTTAAAATCGAGGAATAGGTAATCAGATTGTTTTCAATGGCCGGACAGTAGGCGGCAATTGGTTTCATGGTTGAACCGGGTTGGCGAACCGCCATGGTGGCCCGGTTCCAGCCGCGGTTGGTTTCCTTTTCGCCGATTCCGCCCGACATTCCGACAATATGGCCGGAATAGTCCATGACGGTAATGGCCCCCTGCATCACGGCGCCGTTGGAGGCTTTCAGGCCGTATTTGGCCGAATTGTTGAACACTTCATCAACCTGACCTTGGATGGATGGGTTCATCGACGAATAAACCTGATATCCCCCGTTATAAAAAAGCATCGAAGCATCCTCGGCGGAGCAGTTGTTGAGTTTTTGG
>CAKSNI010000154.1 GCA_934476025.1 uncultured Eubacteriales bacterium
TGTTTTGTCTTTGGATTCAATGTATCACATTTTCCGGCATATTGCAAGAGCGATTTACCGCAAACCTCCGAATTCCGGGATTTTTCGGTTCCAATGGCCGTTTTTTACGGGAGCATCAGGCGAATAAAGAGCCCACCCTGCACCGAACGGTGCTGGAATTGCCATTTTTCCGAAGTATCGGTGAAATACAAATCGGTCATCGGCGCCATGGAGCGCATGGTATGATAGGCCTTCCACATCGGATGAATCATGGCCCGGAAATCCTTTTCGTTGTTGCTCAGGCAGGCAGCCCACAGCAGCCAGTCGGATTTGGTATAGGCACCCCGGTTATCCAGCGGCGTTCCGTACACATCCTGTTCCTTTAAATACCGGGTTGTTTCGTTTTCAAAAAAGCTGTCGGGGAACAGGCCGGTGCCGAAAATTTTATCCCAAACGGCGTTGTATTTCAGACTATAGGTATCCGGTTGATCAAAGGCCAGTCGGGTGCTGCCGTCCGGATTCTGCGCCCGGGCGAGAATGCTTTCGGCCGTCTTTCGGGCAGTCTGCATCACCTCTTGGGCCTCTTGTTCCTGATTCAACCGACGCAGAATATCGGCATATCCGGCCATCCCCATCACCGCTTTGATAGCCAGGTTGACATTGTGCGCCATGTGACCGGCAAAGTCGTCGGTACACAGCTGATTTTCCGGGTCCTCCCCGTATTCGCACAGATAGCGGTACCAGGTCTTCAGGACCTCCCGATGTTTTGCAGCGAAATCGGCATTGCCTTCCGCCCGGCAGAGCGCCGCCATCAGGATGATCATATTGCCGCATTCTTCCACCGGCATCTGGTATTCCCGGGCGCCGCCGTAATAGGTCTGACCGAACAGCAGCGGATAGGTGCCGACATCATGCGGCGCAAAATCGTATTTCCAGGCATCGGATGCCGCATAACGGAAAATCGGGCGCAGCATCCCTTTGAGAAGTTCCGGATTGTAAAGCAGGAACAGCGGCGCGCTCGGATAGGTAACATCCACGGTGGCCGCCGACCCGTTGGAAAGGCATTCCTTGGAAATATACAGCAGACCGTCCTCTTCATCCGAAACCAGTTTATGGGCCGCCATTACCTGGCGATAGGCGAGAATCAACAGTTCGGCGTATTCGTCGCCGCCCTTGCGCCGGGCTTCTTCCAACACCCGATCGCCGAATTCCCGGCAGGCCTTCCGATCGGCCTCGTAGTTTTCAGCCGCCTGAGCAATGGCTTCCTCCACGGTTTTTCCGTCTTTTTTCCAGTAAGCCTTCAGTGGTTTACCGAAATAGTTGATGCTGTCGATATCATCATAGGCAAAGAAAATCCGGCAGCCGGTCTTTTCGGCCAACGGCGTTCTGGCATAAACAGCATACACCCCGTCGGCAATCTCGTTTCCGGTTTCGGCAAGGCCCGAAACACAAAGATAGAAATAACCCCAGTCAATCCGAACATTGTCGCCCTTGCGGCCCAGTACGGCCTGGCTGCCGCTTCCCATACGCACCGCCGACATTCCGTCTATTTTTACCGGTTCACTGTAGGCACGGCCTTCGCCGCGTTTGTTGAGGACCAGATCTTCCCCGCAGGAAATCTTCAAAAAGACTTCGTGTTCCGCCTGATCCAGGCTTTCGTAGGTCGCTGCCAAAGCGCTGACCGGGCGGGAGGAAAGTTCCGGATCCGTTACCAGCGTCGGGGTGGAAAAATGCAGACGCAGGCGGATTTTTTCATCCTCAAAGGTCAAAAAGGTGGAAAACAGATCCATATCCAGCCCGGTCTGCGGCAATTTCGGCAGTTGCTTTTTGCGATCGCTTACGCGGCCGACAACCGCTTTTTCTTCCCCGTCCACCGTTACGGTGATATACAGGGTATTAACCGATTCGGTCCAGTGGAAGGGCATCCGGTTTCCGGCGTTGCCGCTGCTCCATACCGAGAAATACGGATCGACGGCAATCAAAGGATAAGACGGCGGTCTGAGTTTCATAAAAAAATCTCCCTTGCAATTATCTTTTTTTACAGTATAATGGTTTTATCCCCCGAAAGATAGGGAATATATCAATAAAAAAGTGAGGAATATCAGTGAAAGAGGAAATTGCCACCTTTCCGGCCGACCGGGGAATGTACCCCTTTTCCCCCGAGATGGCCGGGGTTTCCCACTGTGACGGCAGTTATCATATTTTTCGCCGGCAGGCCGCCATTACCGTACTGGAATACATTGTTTCGGGAACCGGTACGGTGGAAATCGATGGCCGCAGGCGAACCGTTTCCGCCGGGCAGGTTTACATTCTGCGAAAAGGAGATCGACACGATTATTCTTCGGATGCCGCCGATCCCTGGGAAAAAATCTTTGTCAATTTTCGGGGAGAGGCTGCCACGGAACTGTTTGATTCCTTTTCCCTGGCCGATCAGGTTTTTGACGGCAGCGAATGTCGGGACCGGTTTCTTTTTCTTCGGGAAACGGCCTTCGGTCCCCTTTCGCAATCGGAAAAACAGCGAAAAATCTGTGGGGCTTATTTGGAAATTCTGATGCTGTTAAAAAAGAATTCCGCCGAAAAGCAGCATCACCCCGATGCCCGCATCTGCCGGGAATATCTGGACAGTAACCTAAGCCGGATCATCGGCAACCGGGAACTGGCCGATCAGGTTTTCCGTTCGGTGGATTCCTGCGTCAAACTGTTTCGGCGGGAATACGGAGTCACTCCCTACGAATACCATCTGAATCAAAAAATGCGGGTCGCCCGTCGGCTGCTCCGAGATACCGATCTTTCGGTCGGGGAGATTGCCGCGCGGGTCGGATTTTCGGACGCGCAATATTTCTCCGGCTCCTTCAAAAGCCGGTGCGGCCTTTGCCCCCGGGATTACCGGAAAAGCCGCCGGGAAGCGGACCGATAAGTTTTTTCGGTTTATCATCGGCGATCTCCGCTGCTTTTACCGCGCGGTTTTGACGAAAAAAGGCGTTCTACCATGAGTAGAGCGCCTTTTTTGATAAGTAGAGCCCAAATTTTGGAAAGTAGATGCCTAAAAAAGACAGTAGCTTGATAATCCGAAACAATCGGCATACAATATAGGGGTACGGATGCCCGCAGGGCATCCGAATTTCGCTTTGAAAAGAGGAACCTGAATGTCTGCTTACACCCTGTCCTGTGAATCAACGGTGGATATGCCGTTTGCGGCTGTACATGCCCGTTCGATTCCCGTTTTGTTTTATTCCTATGTGATTGACGGCGTTGCCTATACCGATGATATGCTTCGGGACCCTGAAGCACTTCCGCGATTCTACGGTTTTTTGCGGGCCGGAAAGATGCCCAGCACCTCTCTGATCAACGAATACGCCTATGACGACTTTTTCAGCGAGCAGCTGGAAAAAGGGGACCTCATTCACATCGTTTTCGGTTCCGGCATGACGGCCTCTTTCACCAATGCCGTTCAGTCCGCCGAAAAAATGCGGCAAAAATATCCGGATCGCAAGCTGATTGTCGTGGATTCCACCTGTTCTTCCTCCGGTTACGGAATGCTGGTGGACAATTGCGCCGATCTGCGGGACAGCGGTGCTTCCATGGAGGAAATCGAAGCCTATGTTCTTTCGCACCGCCGGCGGATTCATCACCAATTCTTCAGTACCGATCTGAAATTCTTCCGCCGCAGCGGACGGGTTTCCGGACCGGCCGCCCTTATCGGAAC
>CAKSNI010000155.1 GCA_934476025.1 uncultured Eubacteriales bacterium
GCGGATCCCTGGAAATACATCTGGATTGAATTTGACTGCTTTGATGCGCTGCCGCCGATTTTTGATTGCGGGATCCTAAAGGGCAACGAAACGGTCAGGAACTATTTTTTGGAAATTCTGAAATTAAACGATTTGAAATCCGGCCAAAAGGCATACGCCTGTTCCATTCTTTACCGGATTCTTTCTGCGCTGGAAACCGATAGCACCCCACCCGTGCGGAAATTGTACAGTCGTTATATCAATCAGGCACTGAAAATGATTCATGCCCATTACATTCGAAAGTTGACCGTTAATGAAATTGCCGATGCGCTGAACCTCAACCGCAGTTATTTCTGTGTTCGTTTTAAAAAAGAAGTCGGCGTTGGCGTCAAAGAATACATAGATGAATACCGAATTGAAGCGGCTAAGGGGATGCTTTTGCAATCGGATGCCACCATTACCGAAATTGCCGCCTCGGCCGGTTACAGTGACTCCTCCTCTTTTATCAAGCAGTTTCACCGGAAAGTCGGCTGCTCTCCTACCGCCTTCCGCAGGCAGCAAAAACAACAATTCGGTTGGTAAAAAATCAAAAAATTCCTCTTTGGCACCAACGATGCCAAAGAGGAATTTTTGAATCTGGCCTTATTTGATATCGAACACCCGTACATAATCCACAACAAATTCGTCATTCGGTACAACCTTGCGATCAACAAACTTATATATTCCGGGAATATTCTTGCGATATCCGACCACTTCGGTTCCAAGAAGAATAAATTCTTCGGTATGTGAAACCGCTTCGGTCAGTTTGCGACCGGACTGAACGCCATCCACAAAGAAGGTGAACCCATCTTCTTCCCACAAAACGCCAAAGCGATGAAAACCGTCATCCACCGGAATTGAATCATTGCTTGTCGCAAATGCGTGCTCTGCCCGGGTAGTGGCAAACTGATAATCCGCGCCGTAACCACCCCAATGCAGGAAGTGCGGAATATAGCTTCCCCCGATAAAGCTCTCCATAATATCCACCTCGACGCCGGCGCGTTTTTCATCCGGCAAGGTACCGATGTTCGGAGATTGCAGCCAAAAAGAAGACCACCAGTTGCTGCCCTTTTGCAGTTTGCAGCGTGCTTCATAATACCCAAATTTGTGCAAAAATTTGGGCTTGCTGAATTTGGCAATTCCCCACCCCTCGCCGCCCGGCCGGTCATACCAGTTCTCACCGGTCTGCAACTGTGTGGAATAATACTGCCCGTCTTTTTCAACCAGTTTGAAAATGATATTTCCATCTTTGAATTCAAGGCCCTCATCTTCCAGCCAACACTTGTGTTCCCCGTGAAAGATGTGTTTGCGGTAATCCCATTTTGTGCGATCCAAAGTCGGCGCATCAAATTCGTCGCTGAAACAGAGAGAATACTCATGGCCATCCGGCAGGAAGCTCGGTTCATGGCCGGAAACTTCAAATTTTTGCATTTTCTTTTCCTCCTTATTAACAGTCAGGATTGTATTGATGACTTATTTTTAGAAATTATAGCATTGAACGGCAGTCCCGTCAATTCACGATCTTACTTTCTTATTTAGAAATCTTAGCTTTTCAATGGAGCAAAAAAAAAACGGCCGAAGGAATTCTTCAGCCGTTTTGATTCTTTGTTTTTCAGCCCTGATAACGATCGGCTCCGAGCAGACGAATTTTATCAAGCGCAAAGCCCTTGACGAATTCCGACGCTTCGTGCATAACCACATCCAGCGGAGCGTGATACGGATCCAACGAAGCATACCCTTCAATAAACGAACAGCACACATCCGTACCGAAGTTGATTTTGCGAATACCGGCCTGAACCGAAGCGGTAATCTGATCATCCGGAACACCCGAACCGCCGTGCAGTACCAGATGCGCCCGAACCGCCTTATGAATTTCGGCAATCCGGTCAATCGCCAGAACCGGTGCTTTTTTGTATTTTCCGTGAGCGGTACCCACCATAACCGCCAAAGCGTCAACGCCGGTTTCCTCTGCATAACGAACCGCATCGGCCACTTCGGTATAAGCAGCCCAGGTTTCGTCTTTGGTGGACCCGATATGGCCGAGTTCGCCCTCGACCGAAACGCCGGCTGCCGAAGCAACCCCGACCACCTCTTTGGTAATGCGGATGTTATCATCCAGCGGGTTCAGAGAAGCGTCAATCATGACACCGGTTGCCCCATAGCGAATAGCACGGACAACCTCCGGCATTCCAACTCCGTGATCCAGATGGAAAGCGGCCGGAGTTTTGAGATTGTCAATCACATCACGAATAACCGGCGCCATCATTTTTCCGGTAACGGTATCAAACAAGCGGCTGTACATCTGAAAAATGACCGGAGCACCGGTTTCCTCGGCGGCGGCTGCCACCCCCATCAGGGTTTCCAGATTGTAGACATTGAAGGCCGGAACGGCAAAACCGCCTTTTTCGGCAAGATCCAAAATTTCCTTTAAACTGTAACGCATAATCGGTTTCCTCTCAGTCTTCCATTAAATCAGGCTGTAATGCCGGAATATATTTGCACACTTCCCGAATTTCTTCGGTATAATTTCCTTCAATTTCGCTGACATGGTGAATGTACGGGCCTTCCACCATCCGGCGTTCCCACCGATCCAGATGATTGAATTTCGCCCACAAATAGGTCCCGAAAGTGAACGCTCCGTCGGCGCTGTCGCATTCGCCGGCCAGAATCGAATACTTTCCGTGATCCTGATCAATACGGGCAACGGTATAGTGCCCGGGTTTTACCTGGAAGTGTTCCCGCATATTCAGCGATTTACAAGGTTCATCCGGTCGATGGAGCGAATAGGCAAAGGGACCGCAGTGCCACAGAAGTTCCGCGTTTCGATCGGAGGGATGACGAGTAGTAAATTCTCCCAGGAAGGGAACCGAATCGCCGAGGGAAAGGCTCTTGAGAAGCACCTGGGTCATGGCTGCGTGCATATCGCTCTCGCAGCTGATCATATACCCCTCATCAGCCAGAAGCCCGTAAGAAGTGCAGGGCATCGCTCCGACCAGCAGCTGCATCGCCGTCCAGCATTCTGCCGATATCGCATCCAGATGGTATTCCTCAAACAACTGTTTATACAACAGTACAAACGCAGCCATTTTGTCAAGATTTGCTTCGGTATCGGCATCGATTATGTAAAGAGAACGAATTTTTTCGGCACCGGCGTGAACCGCTTCGGAGTCATCACGCAGAATGGCCTGGAAACGATCCTGAATAACCGCAAGGTTGATCGGAATGACATGAATGTCAAAATCCTCCATCAACTGACCTTCGTTGAAAATAACCGAGCAGAAAGGTTTCGGACGAAGCCCGACCTGACCGATCCGCATTCCCGTGAAATTCCGGACAGCGCAGGCCACCCGGGCAAAGCGGTCAAATCCGGCCTTCAGGGCAGGATCATCCACGAAGCAATTTTCAAGATAGGTAAAGGGGACATTCATTCTTGTGAGCATCCGGCTCATGGCAAAAATGCCGCACTGGGTGTCGGTCATACGGGAACCGTCCGGATAAAAGGTATCATCCTGCGGGCCCCAAAGAAGAACCGGTTTCTGCATTTTTTTCGCCAGTTCTCCGGCCGCTTCTTCGTTGCCGAAGTTGGCGGGAATTAAAAAGACAGCATCCACCCCGTTTTGGCGAAAATGCTCCGCCACCTTGTCAACATCGTTTGCCGACCAAAGG
>CAKSNI010000156.1 GCA_934476025.1 uncultured Eubacteriales bacterium
ATTCTCCATACCGGACGAGGGTTTGCATTACCTTCGCCATGGTTTCCCCACGGGAGCCATTCAAAATTTCCTGCTGTTCCGGTGTGAGTTTCATTTGATATTCCATTGCTGTCCCTTCCTTTCTTAAATCTTCATTGCCGCTTCATAGGCATCCCAAATGACACTGCGCAGATTTCCGACCCGACGGCAATCTCCGACAAGCCGGGCCTTTCCCGCCTCCGGCAACGGGGCGGATAGGTATCCCGCGCAGGAAATCACGCTGTCGCAGGGGATTTCCAGTTCTGTCCCGTCATTTCCGACACAGAGAATACTGCCATCACGCACCTCTTTCAGGGCCGTCTGAAGATAAACCGGAACCTGATGCAGCGCAAACCACTCACGCAAATAGGAAGAATTTGCAAGGCAGACACCCTTCTGACTGACCAGATCATCCTTCATTTCAACAATCACGGGCTTCTTACCCTGCAGGGCGAGTTCGTAGGCGATTTCCGAGCCGGTCAGGCCGCCGCCAATGACGGCCACGGTTTCCCCGGTCGGCGCGCCGCGGAGGTATTCGCAGGCCTCCATCATCTTTTCGTAGCCGGGAACACGGCGCAGGATGCGCGGTGTGGCGCCGGTAGCAACAATGACGGGGCACCCCCGGAAGGCCGAAATCTCCTTCACTTCCTCATTGAGATGCACTTCTATTCCCAGTTCCGCCATCTGGCGGCGGTACCAGGCAAGCAGGTCCCTCAGTTTTCCCTTATAGGATTCGGCGCTGGCGGCAATGAATGCGCCGCCGAGTTCACCGGTTTTTTCATGAATCACCGGATGATGCCCGCGCAGTTTCAGCACACGGGCTGTTTCCATGCCGCCGATGCCGCCGCCGATGATATGCACCGTCTTGGGAGCGGCCGTTTTGCGGATGGTATGTTTGTTCCACTGCATGGTTTCCGCATTGACGGCGCAGCGGGCAAGATGCAGGCTGTCCGAAAGATCCTGATCATTCGGAACGCCTTTGTAGTGACACATATTAAAGCAGCCGTTGTGGCAGAGAATACAGGGACGGATATCCTCTTCCCGGCCCTCCTTCAATTTCACAATCCACTGCTGATCGGCAAGGAAGGGACGGGCAAACCCGGCACCGTCAAGCTGCCCGGCCGCGATAGACTCCGCCGCCTTGCGGGGATCCAGCCGCCCGGCACAGATAACGGGGATGTCTACAAATTTTTTAATATGCTCAACATCGGCAAGGTTGCAGTTTTCCGGCATATAGACCGGCGGATGCGCCCAATACCAGGCATCATAGGTGCCGTTGTCGCAATTCAGGCAGTCATAGCCCGCATCCTGCAGGTATTTTGCGGCGCGTTCGGATTCCGCCATATCACGGCCCACTTCAACATAATCTTCCCCGGGCAGAGCGCCCCGGCGAAACCCTTTGGTTTTGGAAAGCACACTGTAGCGCAGAGAAACCGGAAAATCCTTGCCGCAGGCCTTTTTGATGGCCTGCACAATTTCCACCGCGAAACGATAACGGTTTTCAAACGAACCTCCGTATTCGTCCGTGCGTTTGTTGACATAAGGCAGCGTAAACTGATCCAGAAGATACCCTTCGTGCACGGCGTGTACCTCAACGCCGTCCACCCCCGCCTCCTGCAAAAGTTTCGCGCTCTGCGCAAAGGCATCGACAAAGCGGTGAATTTCCTCCACCGTCATTTCCCGGGAGGGCACCTTGTCGGACCAGCGATTCGGTGAAGGACTGGCGGTTGCGGTGATTTTGTCGAGATCCATAAAGGGCTTGCTGACAACGCGCAGGAATTTATTGGTATAGAGGTCCTCCATCATCTTGCTGATGGTAAAGGAACGGCCAAAACCCGCCGTGAGCTGCACAAAGAGTTTTGCGCCGGTCTTATGGAATTCCGGCATCCATTTTTTCAAATCCGCGAACATTTTCTTGTTTTTGGGCAGCCACTGGCCGAACATGGGGTTGTAGACCGGCTGACAACCGGGCATAACCAAGCCCGCGTCGTTTTTCGCGACTTCCAAAATAAACCGCGCGCCATCCTTGTCAAAATGGTTCTTTTCCATCCAGCCGAACAGATCGGTTCCGCCCATACTGGTCAAAACAAACCGGTTTTTGATTTCACAGTTACCGATTTTCCAGGGAGTAAACAACGGGGAAAGACTTTGATCCATTGCGATCGACCTCCTTCATTCTGATAAGAATATTTTAACATGGGCGACCCAAAAAGACAAGACCCAAAAGGCAGATCCCGCAAACCGTTTTGGACTCTCTTGAGGGGACCGGTTGCGGATTCGAAATCGGGCAAAAGCAAAAATGACATTCTTCCGCAAATAACCGGTAGACTATTGGGGCATTTTGTGCTATGATAGCCTTTATAAGTCGAAAACCGCCGGAAGCCATCGTGTTTTCGGGCGGTATCAAGGGGTATAGCGGAATGTGTTGGGGCTTTTCACCCTGCCTTTCCGCAAAGGTCAAAGGAGCCGTCGGTATGTACTCGGTTTTACTCGCTCTCATCTACTTAGCTTTTATCAGCCTCGGGCTGCCGGATTCCCTGCTCGGTTCGGGTTGGGCAGCCATGCACGCGGAAATGAATGTACCGGTTTCGTACATGGGCATCATTTCCATGCTCATTTCCGGCGGAACCATTCTATCCAGCCTCCTTTCGGATTTTTTAACCCGAAAGCTCAGCACCAAAGTCGTTACCGTCATCAGCGTTTTTTTAACGGTTGCGGCCCTGTTTGGCTTTTCGGTTTCCACCCGATTCTGGATGTTGATTGTTTTCGCCATTCCCTACGGGCTGGGAGCCGGCACGATTGATGCCGCTTTAAACAACTATGTTGCCCTGCATTATTCCTCCAAAAGTATGAGTTGGCTTCACTGCTTTTGGGGTGTGGGCACCATTATCAGCCCGTTTGTCATGAGTTACGCCCTGGCTCATTCTGTTTGGAACACCGGGTACCGTATTGTCGGGTTCTTACAGCTTGCCATTGCCCTGCTGCTTTTGTTCACGCTGCCCGTTTGGAAGGTAAACAAAGATGCCGCCGTCACGCAGCAACAAAGCATCGGTCTGCTGAAGGCCCTGAAAATCAAAGGAGTGCCGGTGCTTCTGCTTGGTTTTTTTGCCTATTGCGCGGCGGAAGCGACCACCATGCACTGGGCAAGCACCTATTTTGCAAAAGTGAAAAATATGCCTGCCGAACAGGCTGCCCGGTTGGCCTCTCTTTTTTACATCGGTATAACGGTCGGTCGCTTTTTGAGCGGCTTTATCACCGACCGACTGGGCGACCGGAAAATGATTCGGCTGGGAACGGGCATTTTGCTCGGCGGCATTGTTTTATTGCTTATCCCGACCCGATATACCATGGTTTGTCAAATCGGATTTATGATCATCGGTCTTGGTTGTGCGCCGATTTATCCCTGTATCATTCATTCCACGCCAAACAATTTCGGAGCGGAAAATTCCGGTGCCGTCATCGGGATTCAAATGGCGAGCGCTTATGTCGGTTCCACCTTTGTTCCGCCGCTATTCGGCTTCCTCGGTGGCCTGATCGGATATCGGATTCTGCCGGTTTATATTCTGGCTTTTTTCCTGTTGATGTTCTGCCTGGTGGAACGCACCTTCCGCATAACCGGCAGGAAAAATCCCGGCGCCGAATAACGGAGTTTCAACCAATTC
>CAKSNI010000157.1 GCA_934476025.1 uncultured Eubacteriales bacterium
CACCTACACCCACGCCACGGCCCAGATGAAGCAGGATGCCGCCGATGCCATCGACGATTATCTGAATACCCACGGCCAACGGGAACAGGATTTATACCGCTTAAAATTGACGGGCACCCTTCGGGAAAAACCGACCGTTTCCAAACTGCTTGGGCGGTTTGAAGCCACCTGCTACTTTTTAAAACTCAAAGACCTTACCCGTCCGGTTCTCAATCTGTCCGCGCTGGAAAACGAACCGTCTTTAAAGGGAATGTTTGTTCAAAAAATGCAAAAAAAGATTCGGGAATGCCAGGATGAAAACGAACGAAAAAATCTGGAAGATGCCCTGTTTTACGGGCTGGCTGCTTTTGAAGGAGAGGTGAAAGGGCTTGAAGATTCATAAAATCAGTATCGGCGGTTTCGGGAAGCTGGAGCACCGCACCCTGGAACTCAACGACGGAATGAATCTGCTGTATGGGGATAATGAAGCCGGAAAAACCACCTGGATGCAGTTTTTGCGGGTCATGTTTTACGGAACCGGAAAACAGAACCGGGACTTTGTTTTGAATCTGCGGGAAAAATATACTCCCCTTTCGGGGGCGCCGATGGGCGGCAGCATTGAGTTCTCTTATCGCAACGAAAACTGGCGGTTGGAACGCACCTTCTCAACCAGCGATGCCAAAGATTCGGTTCTGCTTTACAATTTGACCAGCGGAAAACAGAAAAAATGCAGCGGATCCAACCCCTTCGGAGAACAGTTTTTCGGGCTGAATCAGGAGGCCTTTCTGCGAAGCTGCTATCTTTCATCTACCGGATTTCTTTCTCCGGACGAAGAAGCCGCGTCCTATCTGGCGGCCAAACTTTCCAATTTGGCCGCCGGCAGCGAGGAAACCGTTTCGGCCGAATTGGTACAAAACCGCCTGATCAAAGCGCGGGAAAAATTTCTTTCCAAAAGCAAAAAAATCGGGGCGCTGGACAAAGCCAATGCCCGTCTAAACGAAAAATACCGAGAATTGCAGGAGGCCGGAGAGCGCGAAGCCCATCGCCTGGCCCTCAAGCGAAAACTAACCGAAGCGCAGTCCCGCCAGCAGGCAGCCGAACAGCAAATCCGGGAATGCAACGACATCCTAAAGCAGCTGGATCGACAGCAGCTTTCCCTGCGTTATGCCGATCTGCTTTCCCAGCAGGAAAATCTCACCCGGCTGCAGCAAAAACTGGCCGATTCCCAAGGGGGGTCCATTACCGCCCAGCGTCTGGAACGAGCTGAAATGCAGCACGGATGGCTGCTTGAAAACGAGGAATCGCTGCGCCGCCAACAGGAAACGGTCGCCCGGCTGAAGGCTGAATGGCAGGAAAAAGAAGCTTCCTGCAGTGCCGCCGGGGAACTGGACCGGCGCCGTAAGCAGCTGCAGGTTCTTGCCAACCGTCAGGCGCAGCTGAAACAGCAGCTTCCCGACCTGGACCAAAAGCAAACTTCTTTGGATCAGACCGTTTCGGCTCTGCAAAAGAAGAAGCGGCTTTTCCTGATTCTCGGGCTTCTGCTCACCGCTGCACTGGCCGTCCCGGCAGTGCAGGGAGGTTTTTTCCTTTTCCTTTTCGCATCGGCCGCGCTGCTTTGCGCCCTGCTTTTTGTTTTGCTTTTTTGCCGAACCGCCAATCGACTGAAAAAGACCGGTACCGCCCGTCAATCGTTGGAGGATGAACGCCGTCGGATTCAGCTGCGGCTTTCCGAAGAAGCGGCACAGATCTCTGCCGGCGAAGAAGCCTGCCGCGCCATGGAGAAAAACCACGAGGCGCAGCTTTCCCTGATCACCTCATTGAAAGAACACCTGCAGGCCGAAACCGGCCGTCTTTCCCAGCTGGAAGCCTCCCGATCCGCCGCTCTCAGCGAATTCCGGCTGCTCTTCCCTCAAAAGACCGATGAGGAAATTCTCCGGAATTTCGACCTTTTGATGCTGCATTTAAAAGATACGGTTTCACGGGCCGATGCCATTCAGGCAAAAATCCGGCTCCTTGGCGAACAGCTGCCCGACACCCGGGAAGAAACCGTTCGGGAACAGGCCGCCCTTGTCAGGCAGCTGCCCGATGCCGCCCGGGTATCCGAACGCCTTCAAAATGCCCGGCAAATCAGGGACGAGGCCTACCGGGAAGCCACTCAATTGCTGGCCGTGCTGAAAACCGACTTTGCGGCTCAAAAGAACCCGGCCACCATAGCGGCCGAAATCCGGGAGGAAAAAGGCCGTATTGCCGAATATACCCGCACCTGTCAGGCGCTGAATACCGCGATTGAAGCCGTTCGGGAGGCCGCCGGCGAAGTGCAGAAAGATTTCACCCCGGCTCTTTGCCGCCGGGCCTCCCAGCTTTTCGCCGCTCTGACCGGCAACCGGTATGAATCCCTTCAGATTGCCGGCAATCTTTCCTTTCTTGCCCAAACCGCCGACGGCTACTCTGCCCGTCGTTGGGAACAACTTTCGGCCGGCACCCTGGATCAGGCCTATCTGGCCGTTCGCCTGGCGGTTTGTGAGATTCTGAGCCGAAACGAACCTCTGCCGCTGATTCTGGATGATCCGCTGTGCCAGTACGACGACACCCGGGCCGAAACCGCCCTGCGGTTTTTAAAGGAATACGCAAAAGACCGTCAGGTTCTCTTTTTCACCTGTCACCGTTCTCTCTGCGATGCGTCTGCCATCGATCTGAGCTCCCCCTAACCCCCTGCTTCTTATTTTTCTGTACAGAAAACCGGCCCTTATGAAGTTTTCATAAGGGCCGGTTTTTTAAACAGAAGGTTCCGGGCTGATCAGCGCCTGCAGCTCCTGCTTTTTTTCTTCCGCCGCTTCCCAGGTATCCATCAAAACGCTCAGATCAATTTCCCGTTCTTCGATTTCAGCCTGCAAAGCCGATAGTTTTTCGTAATCGGTGGCATTTTCCGGCAGGGCCAATTCCTGTCGAATGCCGGCAACTTCCTCTTCCTTTAGAGCAATTTCCTCTTCCAGCTGGGCCAGGCGGCGCTTTATCCTTGCCAATTCTTTGGAAGCGGCATACCGCCGCGAGGATGCTTCCTTTTCCGGAGAATTTTCGACCGGATTTTTTGAGGGATCGGTTGGGTTTGTCTGCGGTGAATTTTTCTCGGTCAAAGAAGCCCGGGATTCTTCGTAGGCGGGATAGGATTCGGGATAGTACCGGGCCTGACCGTTTTCAAAAACCAGCAGACAGTCACACAGCCGGCTGATAAAATACCGGTCATGCGAAACACAAAGCAGGGTTCCGGGGTAGCCGGCCAGCATCGATTCCAGCGATTCCTTCCCTACAATATCCATGTGGTTGGTCGGTTCGTCCAAAATCAGAACATTCGGTTTGTTTTTAAAGATTTTGCACAGGCAAAGCCGCACCTTTTCCCCGCCGGAAAGCACGTCCACCGCTTTGAAAACATCCTCCCCCCGAAAAAGGAAGGCCCCGAGGTCATTGCGTGCCTGCGTCTGTGTCAGATCAGGGAAGGTGTCCCAATAATCATCCAGCACGGTTTTTTCGCTGGTATACTGTGCCAAATGCTGATCAAAATAGCCGATGCGAATCTGCACTCCCCAATCAAAACGCCCCGAAATCGGCGGAATTTTGCCCATCAGTGTTTTTAAAAAGGTGGATTTTCCCAGCCCGTTTGACCCGATAATGCCGAT
>CAKSNI010000158.1 GCA_934476025.1 uncultured Eubacteriales bacterium
CTGTTATCACTTTAATAAAAGTATAGCAGAAATCAAAAGGGCTGTACACCGATGATTTACCCAAGAAGGCGGACCTTTCAACGATTGATTTTCTTCGGCTTTTGTGTTATTATGGCAACAAGCGGATATGCCAAAGCATTTTTCCACGGCGATTTCGTGGGTTCGTTCCGCTTTTAAGAATCCGGCGCTTTCGGTGCCTGAAGTTTGCAGAAAAAGCGGAATAAGCGAAACGCAGTTCAGGGCCTTGTTTAGAAAGTACTATTCGTGTACACCGACGGAGTATATCACCGAATTGAGGCCGGAGTATGCAAGAACACTCCTTGTCGGTGGAGCATCGGTCGAAAGTGCCGCAACCCAAAGCGGGTTTAATGATTCCAAATACTTTGCCGGGGTGGGAAGGGCAAGGTTCGGCTATACACCGCGGCAATTAAAGAGTTACGGAAAATAAAATGCTTCCGGGGTTCGGGCTGCGATAAAATGAAAGGGGTTTAAAGGGAAAATGCTTTCGGTTTTTACCGCTACACTCAATCAGATGCTGGTGCTGTTTTTGTTTATGGCCATCGGCTTTTTCTTCAATAAAAAAAGACTGCTGCCGGCGGACGACGCAACGGTGCTTTCCAAACTGGAAACCAACCTGTTTGTGCCCTGTCTGGTATTTTCGGTCTTTTACGAATACTGTACCGTGGAAAACTTTCGCCAAAAATCGGTTAATATAAGGAAAAATCCGGCGCTGAAGCGATGCTCCCGGCTTTTTGTCAGGAAATCATCTGAAAACAAAGAAAAAGCGTTTTTGGCAGGGGAGAAACACCTTGCCAAAAACGCTTTTGATATTCGGAAATCTTATTCTCTGAGCAGGGCCGTGTACCGTTTCAGGATGGCGGCCGGGGAGGAGAGTTTTTCGCTGTTTTCCGAAAAACAACGCTGGAACGTTTCCCGATCCAGGGTATAGAAGATAAAAACGATGGCCAGCGTGGTATCCCACGCAATTCGCAATGTGCCCCGTTCCATCAGGGAAACAGCCTGCCGGCTCTTGCCGATCAGATGGGATAAATCCTCCTGTGAAAAATGATACGCTTTTCGGATTCCCGGTAACTTTTGAGAAAGTTCTTCGGAAAGCTTCAGTCGTTCGGAAAGCAAAGTCTTGTCCATGTGTACCAGTCCTTCCGGGTCTTGTTTCTTCTATTTTAAACTATTTCTTTTCTTGATTCAATATATTTTTTGTATAAAAGGTAAAAGTTGTAAGATTCGTTAAAATGGTGCGGCTGTTTTTGTGAACTTTTGTGGGAATATCGGCGCTTTTTGTGAATATGTTCAAAAACAGAGGGCGTGCCTTGTTTAAAATGAAAAAAAACGAAAAAATGCTTGCAATTCCCTGCGGTTATGATAAAATAGAAAAAAATTGTTTCGTGCTATGAGATGCATACAGGAAAATCCGAAGGAGTAACACTCTCAGGTTTTCGGCAGCTGCGAAAGAATGGGCCGAAAGGCGACTGTATGCGGATGGCTCTCTGGAGAATCCCGAAATCGGGTGCCGAAGGTGAAAAGCGGCTGAACGCCGCCGAATCTCTCAGGCAAAAGGACAGAGCGAAACCTCTCCCATTACCGGATTGCAGATTCGGAAAACGGGGTGGTTTTTTGAATCCGAAAAAGGGAATGCTTCAGATTGGATCGGAATGGTTCCGATCCCCGGCAAGCCGGCAGAGCCCGAAACTCTGTGCGGCTGTTTTTTATTCTTTTTATTTGGAGGGGTTTTATGGATTGGATCAATGCGTGGATCGGAAAAATCGATAACTTTGTTTGGGGTTGGGTACTGATTCTGACCATTCTCGGCACCGGCCTGTATCTCACGGTTCGCTCCCGGTTTGTTCAGGTGCGTCACCTGGGGAAAGCGCTCAAATTTATGGTAAAAAATGAGGAAGGCGGAGCCGGAGAGGTTACCTCTTTCGGGGCGCTTTGTACGGCTTTGTCGGCCACCATCGGTACCGGAAATATCGTCGGGGTGTCTACGGCCATTGTCGCCGGCGGCCCGGGGGCATTGCTTTGGATGCTGATTGCGGCCTTCTTCGGGATGGCAACCAAATATGCCGAAGGGCTGCTGGCTGTCAAGTACCGTTCGGTGGATGCTGACGGTCATGCGCTGGGCGGACCTTTCTACTATATTGAACGCGGCATTAAAGAAGTGGTCGGCGGAAACTGGAAGTGGCTCGGCAAACTGTTTGCCATTTTCGGAACCCTCGCCGGGATTCTGGGCATCGGAACCATTACGCAGATCAACGGAATCACTGAAGCGGCCGACCGCGTTTTTAAAACCCAGACCGTCTTTGCGGTGGGCGGAAAACCGATTTCCCTGGCGGTGATCGTGTGCGGCGCCATTGTAACGATGCTGGTAGCGCTGGTGGTTATCGGCGGTATTAAACGCATTGCCAAGGTTTCCGAAATTGTGGTTCCTTTTATGGCGGTGGCCTATGTGGTGTTTGCGCTGATTGTTTTGCTCTGCAACGTGAAAGCCATTCCCGCAGCGGCGGCGCTGGTGGTCAAAAGCGCTTTTGCGCCTCAGGCCGCACTGGGCGGAATCGCCGGGTATACCCTGAAGGTAGCTATGCAAAAGGGAATCGGCCGCGGAATCTTTTCCAATGAATCCGGCCTCGGTTCAGCTCCTATCGCGGCGGCCGCCGCTCAGACCAAATCCTGCGTGCGTCAGGGGTTGGTCAGCATGACCGGCACCTTTATCGATACCATTATCATCTGTGCCATGACCGGCCTTTCGGTGGTGGTAACGGGGGCGTGGAATCCGCAGGTTACCGGGCAGAAGCTGGATGGCTTCCAGGTTTCGGCCTATGCGTGGGAACACGGATTGCCTTTTGCCGGAAGCGCCGCGGTGATCATTCTTTCGGTTTGCCTGGCCTTCTTTGCTTTTACCACCATCCTTGGGTGGGATTACTATTCCGAACGGTGTCTGGAATATGTGATCGGCGGCCGGAAAAAAGCAGTGCTGACGGTTTTCCGGGTGCTGTATATTCTCGCCGTTGCCGTCGGACCCTATCTCACGGTGGAAGCGGTTTGGAACATCGCTGATATTTTCAATGGGTTGATGGCCTTCCCGAACCTTGTCGGCCTGGTGTTCCTGGGCGGGGTTGTGGCCAAGGAAACCCGCAATTTTATCCGCACCAAAGAAAATCATCTGTAAAAAACGGCCAATGGCCGAAAATCCCGAAGCCCGGTTCCCGGAACGCTTCGGGATTTTTTTTAGGATTCCTCTACAAACAAAGAAATCGGATCAATGGGTTGCCCGTCCTGAAAGGCTTCCAAATGCAGATGGGCTTCTTCGGCACATTCGTTTTGAACGGTGGAAACTTCCGCAATCGGATCACCGGCTTTGAGAACCTGTTCCGGGGTAACCTTGACATTTTTTACGCCGCAGTACCGAAAAACGATTCCGTTGCCGTGATCTACACTCACAACGGTTCCGTAGACGGTATTTTCCGCCACTTCGGTTACCTGTCCGGCACCGGCGGCATAAATGAGCAGATTGGAATCCGGCACGATATCCACCCCTTCGTGCAGGCGCATATCCGAATAGGTGGCGCTGTACTGCAG
>CAKSNI010000159.1 GCA_934476025.1 uncultured Eubacteriales bacterium
GTCTAAATCAATCTGCGGATGCGGCAAGGTAATTTCGTGCCTGGCAAACCATTCACAAACGGAATTGTACCAGCTTTCCGTTTTTGCCGCATAAGAAGGAAGCGAGCCAGCAAAGGAAGAAACGGTTTCCGCAAACCGCGGAATAATGACTAAAATGATTGCAAATACGGCGCTGAGAACAATAAGGAGGCTGAGAATCAGGCAAATCGGCCGCTTTAATTTTTGAGAAAGAGGACGGGAACCTTTTTTTCGGATTCCTCCCTGCGCTTCTTTTGTGAAAATTTTCCCCCAAAGCTTTTCCAGCGGTTTTAAGAGTTCGTTGACGGCAAATGCGATGCAAAAACCGGCAATAAAAGGGGTTAAAACCGATACAATGGTTGCCAAAAATGAACGAACCGCCTGAAAATTGATGATTGAAAGTACCAAAAGGGCCGTAAATACAATCAGATAAATAATGTATTTAAAATTGGCTTTAAGATCCTTCATATGACCTCCGAATGATAAAAACGTTGGTTATATTATAGCACAAAAATCGCCTGAAAACAACCGGAAGAGGAAAATTATTCCGAAACATCCGGGAGAAATTTGCGGCAGAACCGGCGATAGAAGACAAAGCCGACACAACTGGTGATCAGTTCGGTGACAGGAAAGGTCAACCAAAAGAAGGAGAGGCCATACCGGGAAAAGAGATAGCCGAGCGGAACAAAGAAAAGCATGGTGCGGATAACGGTTAACAGGGCACTTTCCGCCGGCCGGTTGACGGCTTGAAAAAACCGGAAAAATCAGGGAGGTAACCATCGGCAAAAAACCGATTCCAATGATCCGGAAGCCGGTGGTACCGATTGAAAGAACTGCCTGGTTTAGGGTGAATGCCGAGAGCATGATTCGGGGAATACACTCAAAACACAGGGTGCCGAAGGCCATGAGGGCCATTCCCCAGACAAGGCTGATCCGCAGGGTGGAACGAATACGCACCGAAGAGCGGGCAGCATAATTATAGCTTAAAATCGGAACAATACAGGTTTGCAGGGCACCCAAGGGAATAAAGAAAAAGGTTTGCCATTTGTAATAGAGACCGAGCGCTGTGACGGTGTTGTCCGAAAAGCCGGAGAGGATAAAGTTCAGCCCTAAAATATAAAAGGTGTAGGCTGACTGCATCAATATATTCGGAATTCCCAGACGGTATATCAATAAAAGATCTCTGTGAATCACCGAAATGGGCGGAAAACGGCGAAAAGCATTTGGCAAAACAATGATAGCCGCGGCAATCTGGCCGATCACAGTGGCAATTGCAGCGCCGGCGATACCGAGCCGTGGGAAGCCGAGTTTTCCGAAAATCAGAATTGGGTCAAGTACAATATTGAAAAGAGCGCCGACGATCTAAGCGATCATGGGTGTTTTCATATCCCCATATGCCTGCAGAACTTTGGTATAAAAACTTTCAAAAAACAAACCGAACGAGCCGATGCAAACAATGCGTCCGTAGACAATGACATCGTGCGCTATCGTGGGAGAAGCGGTAGAAATGCCGGCAAAAGAGGGAAGAACGGCGAAAAAAAGGCAGGCAAAAACCAGCCAGAGAAGGCAGGCCAGAGGGGAACAAATGCCGGCAATTTCCTGTGCTTTTTTGGAATTGCCGGAGCCGTTAAAATGGGCGATGGCGGCATTGACTCCAACTCCACTTCCCACCGCAATGGCGATCATTAACAACTGAATGGGATAGATAATTGAAAGAGCCGGCAAACCGGATTCGGAATATCGGCCGATGAAGGTGCTGTCTACAATGTTGTAAAGGGCCTGGATCAATTGCGCCAGCATGACGGGAGGCACGGTTTTGAAAAGGATTTGGCTGATTTTTTCCTTGCCGAAAAATTGATCAACCATAGGTATTCTCTCGATTCCATCAGATGGTAATGCCGCCGTCGCAGGCAAGAGCCTGACCGGTAATATAATCAGCATCCCGGCTGCAAAGAAAGAAAACCGAGCCGGCAACTTCGTCCGGCCGGCCAATCCGCCCGAGAGGAATTTCTTCCACAAAATCGGCCAAATCATCGGCCGAAAGATGATGATTCATCGGAGTTTGAATCAGTCCCGGGGCAACACAGTTAACCTGGATGCCGCTGGGGGCCACTTCTTTGGCAAGGGCTTTGGTAAGGCCGATGACACCGGCCTTGGAAGCTGAATAGGCTACTTCACAGGACGCACCGGTAATTCCCCACATAGAAGAAATATTAACGATTTTTCCGGCTTTTCTGTGAATCATATCGGGAAGAACTTCTCGGGTGACCAAAAGCATACTGGTCAAATTCGTGCGGAAAATGTGATCCCAATCTTCATCGGTTGTATCAGTAAAGAGTTTTTGCTGGGCGACCCCGGCACAGTTGATCAGGCAGGAAATCGGGCCGAACTTTTCTCTGGCGATCCGGACAGCTGCTGCCACTTCATTGGATTTGGTTAAATCAGCACAGATCGGCAGAACAGAATTTCCCTGCTCGGATAATGACTGGCTAAGCAAGGCGGCATTGGCACCGGAGCGGTGATAGGTGTAAGCAACCCGGTAACCGGCCTTGGCAAAGCGCAATACACAGGCGCTTCCGATACCGCCGGAACCACCGGTAATAAAAACGGTTTTTGGATCATTCATAACGATAAATTCCTTTCAGACTGATCCCGAACAGGGAAAAGATTTTTGAGAAAAAAGGGCTGCCTTCTGCCGGATTTGTATAAAAAGAAAAATCATTCGGAAGGGGAGAAGGTCACTATCTACCAGTATAGCACAAAAAAATTTTTTTGAAAACAGTTTTTTACATTCCCCAACAAATGGTGGTTGACATAAAAATCGGCACGATATTTTGTATGGTTTACATAATGAGTTTACATAATAATTTAGCGGTGAAAAATAGCGGTTGACATAATTCGGAAAATGATGTAAACTGTTTAGGTGCTTCGATTCTTGAAGTATCGGTATCCACGGCAATGGAGTACGGTTATGTTTATCGGTTTACATAATCTTCGAGTCAGCTTTGTTGGCATATCTTGTCCGGCGTTTTCATATAGTTGGATATCAAGTTGGACGGAGGAAACCGATATGTCACGATCTACTGTTTTGAAACTCAACCGGTATGCTTTGATCACTGAACTGCAAAAAAATGCCGGGGTGCTTTTGTTTGCGGTTCTTTATGCTGCCGGGCTTTTGACGGGGTGTTTGATGGATTCGGCGGGAGTACTGCCGGGAATTTCGGATTCGCTCTTTTGCTATCTGGTTGGCACCTGTGTTTCTTCCGGCTTCGCGCGGATTCTGTTTGCCTCTTTTCTGCTGCCGTTTGCCTTTTTGTTTTGTGTTTATTTGTTTGGCACTTCTTTATTGGGCATTGCTTTTGTCCCCGTTTTTGTCGTTCTCGACGGGGTGGCAGGCGGGCTGATTTCCGGGCTGCTGTATGTCAATTATGGGCTGTCCGGCGTCGCTTTTAATTTGTTGATTTTGATTCCCTGCAACTGCATCGGCGCTTTGTGCCTGATTGCCGCTGCGGTTCATTCATTGAAGCTTTCTTATACTTTGA
>CAKSNI010000160.1 GCA_934476025.1 uncultured Eubacteriales bacterium
CACCGGGGCCGACCGCAACAACTTCGGAAAACTGCGGTATCTCTATTGCGGCAGCGGTAAAGATAATTCCGCTTTTTGAAGTTTCCTCAGTTTCAATCAACTTGGTCACGACTCTGTCTGCCAAAGGTTTGATCGTCATAATAATAGCCTCCAAAATTTATGATCCTCAAAGAGTTAGCACTCTAACTCCCTGAGTGCTAACTCTATTGTAGCCTATTTTTTCCAAAAATCAAGTCTTTTTTGTAATTTTAAAAAATAATTCATATTTTGGCTTTGGCCGTACGGCAGGCCGGAACCGAATCGGCCAGTGAAGCCGGAACCAAAAACCGAAGGGCCGACGGAACGAGTTCAAAATGCATTTTTGTGCGTTCCACAATTTCCCCGTCCAGATTCACTGGGACCGGTTTATCGGATACAAAATCCATCGTGGTACAGGTTCCGACCCGGCAGTACGGCAAATCTTCATGATTTCCGCCGTGATACTTCTTTAAAAAGCCGGGAATCAACCGTTTGCTGATGGTTTTAACCTGGGCAAAATTGAGCACTCCGTCCCACGGCACCGCTTTGGGGGCACTCAGAAAGCCTCCGCCGTAAGCCGGCCCGTTGGTAATTACGGCAAACAGCCGATTCTGCCGCACAAAAGGCCCGTTATCCATACTCACGCCGATATCCACCCCGATTTTTCCGCAAAAGGTTTTCACAATCGACAGAATGTACGCCAGTGATCCGTTGACCAGCGGCCAGCGTTTAAACAAGGCCATATCCCGGGCGATGATTGCATCCATTCCCACCGAGCAGCCGTTCAGGCAATAAAACTCATCCGCCCGAATCAAATCCATACGGCATTCCTTCCCGGCCATCTGATTAGGCAAATCCAAAAAAGCCGATCGGGATTTTTCGCCGAATGCCCGCAAAAAATCGTTGGCGCTGCCGCAGGGCACCACCCCCAGACAGACATTATCAAACCCGTAAATTCCGTTGACGATTTCAAAAGCCGTTCCTTCTCCACCGCAGGCAAATATCGTCACTTCTTTTCCCTGTTCGGCTGCCTGCCGGGCAAGGTCCCCGGCATCCCCCGGGGCCGAAGTGTGGACTATTTCCCAGGATAGTTCCGGATGATTTTCAAAATACCGCCGAATGGCCGGTACCGCCGTTTCATCCGCCCGCCCTTTTCCGGCTTCGGCATTCACAATAAACAAATACTTCATTTTTGCTTTTCGTCCGTTTCCGTGTCCTTCCTGAAATACTGAAACAATTGACATTTGATCATGCCGTTATAAAGTTTCCGCCGTTTGTCGGCCGTGGCCCCAAAACATTTTTCAAATTGATCATCCGGGCTGATTACCGAATATTTTTGCCCGTTTCCGCGCACAAATCGGGTTCCCATTACCCGATACAGTTCTTCTGCTTCCCGCACATCGAGCAGGCGTTCGCCATAAGGCGGATTGGTAATCAGAGTGCAGCGTTCCTGCGGCGGTGTAAACTGGCGGACATCGGCCGTTTTCACCTCAATATAGCGTTCAACACCGGCCTTTTTGGCGTTTGCGGCGGTCAGTTCCACCGCAGCCGGATCGAGATCGCTTCCGACAGCCCGGAATTCCACATCCCGACAAATCGCATCCATGGCGCGGGAGCGTTCTTCCCGGAAAGCGTTTTCCCGGATAAAAGGATAGCGTTCCGCCGCAAAATAGCGGTTAAGTCCCGGAGCCGTATGGGTAGCAATAAGTGCCGATTCAATCAGAAGGGTGCCCGAACCGCAGAACGGATCCAGCATCAGCGTATCCGGGTAAATCCGGGCCAGATCGCACAGAGCCGCTGCCAGGGTTTCCTTGAGTGGTGCGGCGTTGGAATTCTTCCGGTAGCCGCGCTTATGAAGCCCCTCGCCGGAGGTATCGATCATAACGGTCACTTCGTCTTTTAAAATGGAAAATCGAACCCGGATCATAGCTGCGGTTTCGGGAAACCAGGAAACCCGATATCGGCTTTTCATCCGTTCGACAATCGCTTTTTTGATAATCGACTGGCAATCCGGAATGCTGGCAAGCTGCGAATTCAGGCTCCATCCGTTTACCGGAAAGGCATCGTCCTTTCGAATCAATTCTTCCCAGGGAAGGGCTTTCACCCCTTCGAAAAGCTGGTCAAATGAAACCGCCCGAAAACTGCCGACGGCAATCAAAATCCGTTCACAGCAGCGGGCCCCGAGATTGGCTCGGGCCAAAATGGCATCGTCCCCAGAAAAAAGAACCCGCCCGTTTTGCGCCTCCACCGATTCGGCTCCCATTCGCCGCAGTTCCTGCGCGGCTATACTTTCCACCCCGAAAAGGCACGGGGCAACCATCTGAAATTTCATAAAGCACTCCTGTTTCTCATTTTTACAAAAAAATGCGGCAGCACACAGCTGCCGCATTTCAAGGCTATTCAAACTCACTTCATCCCGGCAGAGCGTTTCGGACGGCGGGTTTCCGGATTTTTTCGTTTCAGATCGGAAAACTTTTCGTCACTGGTCTGTTTAAAACGGCTCATCATTTCTTCAAAAGAAGAAGATTCCTGCTTTTTCGGAGTCCACACCGCTGTAGGATCCGGTTTTGCCGGAGCAGCCGGCCGACGGGATTCATAGTTTCTTTGGGGGCGTTCGCTCTTCGGCTGTTCCTGCGCCCGTTTGATGCTGAGGCTGATCTTCCCGTCATCCCCGATCGCCAGAATTTTCACCTTGACCGTTTCGCCTTCTTTAACGAACTGGCGGATATCGGTAACAAAGCTATGAGCGACTTCGGAAATATGTACCATCCCGGTTTTTCCCTCTCCCAAATCCGCAAAAACGCCGAAATTGGTAATCCCGGTGATTTTTCCTTCCACAATCTGTCCCACTTCAAGTTGCATGGCTGCTGTTGATCCTCCTCAAACCAAATCAAAAGTCATTCTGCCGAAACATCAATATAAATCAGCTCGTCCGCATACACGAAATTGAGACGCTCTCTCGCCGCTTTTTCGATTATCCGGGATTCATTGCCTTCCTTGAGCAATTCCTGATAGGCACTGATATCCTGTTTGGTCGTTTCAATTTCCTGGTTGACTTCGTTGAGCTGTTGTTGATTTTGCTCCAAAGTTCGGAAAAGGCCCCCCAGAGAAATCAAAAAATACGCAGAAAGACCGATAACAGCCACTCTGACCAAAATACTTTTTTTCCTCTTGACGCTCATTTTTCCGATCCTTTCCGAAGCCGGACATGACTTCGTCTTTTAGTATACAACAACCCCGCCGGCGGTTTCAAGAGTTTTTTTCAGGTTTTGACCTTTTTTTGAAGATTTTTTTCAGAAAAACCGGGATTTTTTCAAAAAGACGGCCGAAGAAATCCGCCATTGCCTCCTCTGCCCGCACAATTTTCCCGGTTTCCCGGTGAAAAAAGCGTAAGATACCCCGGAAAAGCCGTAGAAAAAAGCGGGAAAGAAAACGGCGGAAAAGACCGAATCCCACCGCTTCAAAAGCCAGAACATAGCCGCGGATTTCCCCGTTACAGCGCACCAACAGCAGACAAAAGGTCAGCAGTGCCGCAA
>CAKSNI010000161.1 GCA_934476025.1 uncultured Eubacteriales bacterium
ATGTGATACAATCGGAAGGCCAAAAGAAAAAAAGTGCAGCCGTCGATTTTACGATTTGTTCACTTTTTTGTCTTAAAAAGGTAAAATGTGGGGGGTACAATGAACCCGGTATTTGAAAAAGAGTACCGGCACGGCTTTCCCAAAAAGCCCGTCCACGAAATACAGAAATTCAGGTGATTGTTTTGGAATTTGAAAACAATGAGTATCCTCAGAAAGAAAAACAGGAGAATCCCACAGTGGTTTCGGAAAACATCCCGGTAACGGCCGAAACCGTCGAAACTTCGGCTAAGGAAAATCAACCGGAAATATCCGAAACTCAGCCCACACCGGATGCACCGGCCGGCCAGGTGGCAGAGAAAATGCCGGTAACGCCGGCCACGGGGCATAGCGGTCCGAATCCGCCTTTTGCGCCGCAGCAGGTTCAAAAGAATCGGATTCACCTGCCAACCGTGCTTCTTTCGGCAGCGCTTTCTCTGGTAATTGCATTCGGTTCGTCAACAGCGGCGGTGCTGCTTGTGAAAAAACAGGCTCCGGCAGCCGCTTCTTCCTCCGAAACCTCTCAGGCCGGTTCTTCGGAGCAATCTCCCGTCAATATTACGGTGGATAAAACCTCTATGTCCGCGGTGGAAGCGGTAGCGGCCAAGGTTACTCCCAGTGTAGTGGGCATCCGCACTACGGCGGCAGTCCAAAGCTTTTTCGGCGGAAGCGAAAAGTCCACCGGTGAAGGCTCCGGTATCATTTATTCGACAGACGGATATATTATCACCAACTATCATGTTATTGAAAGCGCCACCCAAACGGCCAATTCCAAAATCGAGGTCTTTTTGGCCAGTGATACCTCTACGGCCATTGATGCCACGGTGGTTGGGTATAACATTTCTTATGACCTGGCGGTGATCAAAATTGATCGCACCGGTTTGCCGGCGGTGGAAATCGGCGATTCTTCCAAACTGGCAGTCGGTCAGTATGTGGTAGCCATCGGCAACCCCGGCGGCCTGGAATACATGGGCTCGGTTTCTTCGGGAATCATCAGTGGTCTGAACCGAACGATTCTTTCTTCCTCCGGTTCTTCTTCAGCCGGCACTTCGGTTTCCCTGATTCAAACCGATGCGGCCATCAACCCCGGCAACTCCGGCGGCGCCCTGATCGATATTGAAGGCAAATTGATCGGCGTCAACAGTTCAAAAATTGTTTCGGAAAGCTATGAGGGAATGGGATTCTCCATTCCGGTTAATACGGTAGTGGAAATCTGCAATAAAATTATTGCCAAAGAATCCAATCCGGATCCGTATATCGGCATTACCCTCAGCGAAACCTGGAACGCGACCCGCCTCAAACAGTACGGCTATCCGGCCGGGGCAGTGGTCAAGAGCGTGGTGGATGGCGGCCCGGCCTATACCGGCGGCATTCGCAGCGGGGATATCATTACCGAATTTTCGGGAACGGCGGTCGAAAGCTCGGAGCAACTTAGCTCTCTGGTTTCTTCCTGCAAACCGGGCGAAACGGTTTCGCTTAAATTGTACCGCGCCGGGAAATACTATTCCACCTCTGTGGAAATCGGTTCCAATAATTCTCAGTAATTTTTCGGGTTGTTCGTTTAAAAGCGCCCATCTGCCTTTGGCAGGTGAGGCGCTTTTTGCTGTTCTTATAGATCTTCAGGGCTTGCCGGCCGCGGACATATAAAATGTTTGATTCTATTTTATGCCCCGTTGCCGAAAATGTCATTGGCCATGGCAAGCTGCCCGCATGACAATGCACGAGATGTAAGAATTTTGCACATATTGAAAACCGGTATGGACCGGCAGTGCATCGTTACAAATCTTGAAACATTAAAAAACCGTACACGAATGCTGCCGAATGGAATTGATCTGCTGCCGAAGCCGCCCCAAAGTTTTCTTTTCGGGCCTGTTTCCGCCACCCAAAATCAACCGATCCGAAGTACGCGGAAAAAATCAATAAGCCCCAAAGACGAAAGTCTTTGGGGCTTTGGAGCTGCTAACCAGATTCGAACTGGTGACCTCATCCTTACCAAGGATGTGCTCTACCACCTGAGCCATAGCAGCGGGAACAAAAAACATTATAGTGGTTTGATAAGAGTTTGTCAAGCATTTTTTTGCAAATTCCCGAATTTTGTAAAACAATCCGGGGAACACGGCCGATCTTTCACGCAAATGAGAATGAAGGATAACCTTGTCCGGCTGTTCCCGGACAGCTTAACGGATGGGCGGTTCCTTATCCGGGAGCATTCCAAAGCAGTGAAAAAGAATTTTCGCGGACGGTGTCGGTTCTTTTGACCCGACCGTGAGAAACTTCTTTTTGGAAAAACTTATGAAAAACGGCGATGGGATGGGCATCGACCGCATCGGAATTCAAAGGCCATGTTCCGAATAACGAAAAATGCTCCGAATCCTGGCTGTTTTTTTGGGAAAATGCATAACCGGGGGACGGCGGGGGAGATTGTCCTGCCTTTTGCGTCTTTTTCGTAAAACGCTCTTGAAAATACTCCCATTCTGTGATACACTAATGTTAAATGAACGATCAGTATAATTCAAAGAGCAAAACAAGATGTAAAGAACGGAACAACGGCACAACGAACGGAAGTGCAAACGGCTGGGAAAGTGCTTCGAATGCTATGCGGAAAACGGGCTGACCGGCACGGGGATTCAGGTGTCGGATGACGATTGCGGCCGCACGAAAGCAAATTCGTATGTTTATTTCAAAAATCCCGATGATTTGATTATTGAGTTAACGGCCTACGGTATGGCAAAGGGTGAGGATGGTTTTATGAAAAGAGTTCCGATGCGGTTTATTGAAAAAGCCTCGCATTGAACTGTGCAGAAGCATGGCAAAAAATATCGATTGATGGATCAAATTTACACCCATCCGAAATATATTGAGTATGGAAATTTTTTTTTGGAGGCGTAAACGGGCGCTATACCGGGTATGCGTCGGCATTCCCTATACGGTCATCACTCCGCTGATCTTCCCATTCGTTCGTGCGGGTGTACATGATGCCCTGTTTGAAGTTGAACACTGTCTGAAATCCCAAATGGAGGTCTACAAACAAGGGGGTGCCCTGTTTGTGGATAAGTACAAAGCAAACCAAGCATAAGCCGATCGACAGCCGCTCATTTACGGCGTGGGCAGTGGTGCAAAGCTCCGCCGTGATAACCGATTCCGAACGGAGGAAAGAAGATGAAAACAGGGAAAAAACTACTCACAGGATCACTTTTGGCGCTTTGCGCCGCTCTTTTGGTGCTTTGCATCGTGCTTGCCATAGGATGGAGCAAGGCGGCAAAGACCAACGCCGCCGCACTGCCGGAGGTGCGGAACAACGGCACGGCGATCCAGTGGAAATACAGCGATGAAACCGATTGGCGCGACCTTGTGGCGCTTTCCGAGCTGCGAGGCGCTGCCGGAGAAGCCGGCAAGGACGGAGCCGACGGCGAAAATGGCATCGACGGTAAGAACGGAATAAACGGTACAAACGGAAAAGATGGAATTAACGGCGTTGACGGAAAAGACGGCGTTGATGGTATAGACG
>CAKSNI010000162.1 GCA_934476025.1 uncultured Eubacteriales bacterium
CAAACGGCCTCGGAAATGTTTTGCAGCCAAACCCCGTATTCGCTCCGGTATTCCCGGGTAAGCTGTTCAAAAGATTTCCCTTCCCAATCTCCGCCGTAAATCTCCCGGAAGCGCTGATCGGGGTGGATCGTCATTTCCTTGGAAGCGGCCGTCGGCTGAATGGTTTCGATTGCCCGTTTCAAATCACTGGAATACAAAACATCGATTTGCTTTTTGCTCAAATATCCGTCGCAAAGCAGTTGTGCCTGCTTTTGCCCGAGAGCGGAAAGCGGAAGATCGGTTTGCCCGATAAAAACGCCGGCGGCATTGGCGACGCTTTGGCCATGGCGAACAAAAAGGAAACGAGTGCTCACACGCCTTGGCTCCTTCCGGTACATTTTTTCTGGATTTTATGGGCCGCTTTATAAATATCTCCGCCGCCCATGGTAATGACAAGGTCGCCTTCCCGTGCCGTTTTCAAAACATAATCGGCAATCTGATCAAAGCCGTCGATCACAACGGAATTCGGCAACTGCGCGGCCAAATCTTCAGACGAAATACCGTAGGTATTGATCTCCCGGGAGCCCATGATCGGGGTCAGAATAACCTGATCGGCAATTTTTAAAGCCCGGATAAAATCGTCCTTCAGCAGAGCGGTTCTGGAATAGGTGAAAGGTTGGAACACACAGATAACCCGTTTATGATCCAATTCCTTTGCGGCTTTCAGGGTGGCGGCAATTTCGGTTGGATGATGGGCGTAATCGTCTGCCAGGGTAAAGCCGTTATATTCCCCCAAAAACTCAAATCGACGACCGGCACCGTAAAACTGCCCGAGAGCCGATTCGATTTCCGAAGCCGGAACACCGAGCAGGTTACAGCAGGCAAACGCCGCCAATCCGTTCATAACATTGTGTTTTCCGGGAATCATCAATTCAAGGCGGCCCACCGGTTCATTCTGATGAAGAACCGTAAACCGATAGCCCCGCTTGCCGGGTATCAGATCCACCGCCCGATAATCGTTTTGCTCCCCGAGACCGAAAGTGATGACCCGGGAAGAAATTCCGCCGGCCGCCCGCATAACAAGCCGGTCATCTCCATTGACAAAAGCTGTTTTAGACATAGCGATGAATTTCCGGAAGGAGGCCACCAGGCGATCCATGGTTTTAAAATAATCGAGGTGGTCATTATCAATATTCAGCAACACCGAAATATCCGGCGACATCTGCAGAAAGGTATCCACAAATTCGCAGGATTCGCAAACCATCAAATCGCTTTTCCCGATTCGCCCGTTGGAACCGATCAGCGGCAGTTTTCCTCCGATGACGGCGGTCGGATCTTTTCCGCTCAGGTAAAGAATCTGGGTAATCATGGAAGAAACAGTGGTTTTGCCGTGGGTGCCGCACACCCCGATCACCCGGTCAAAATGACGGGTCAAGGTTCCGAGGAGATGGGAGCGTTCCATCGTAGGAATTCTGCGGCGGCGGGCCTCAACCAATTCAGGGTTTTCCGGAGCGATTGCCGCGGAATAAACCACCAATTCGGCATCTCTCAGGTTTTCGGCCCGGTGCCCCATCGTCACCGGAATCCCGAGTGCGCGAATCCGACTGAGCGGATCACTTTCGTTATTATCCGACCCGGTGAGAATATATCCCTTACTGTGCAGAATTTCCGCCAGAGGGCACATACCGGACCCGCCGATCCCAATCATGTGAATTCGTTTTACGCGGCCTAAAATCCGATCTTCTTCACGCAATTCTTTCATCTTTGAGCTTCTCCTTTGATGCGACTGAAAAGGCTCCGTTTTCCTTTTCGTTTTGAATATATCCTATTATATACCTTTTTTGCTAAAAAATAAACACCGAATTTTTGAAAGGGGCATTTCTTCTTGAAAATTCCCGAAAAAGCCCGGGCCGTGATTCACGGTCTGGAAAGTCACGGTTATTCCGTTTATCTGGTGGGCGGTTGTGTAAGAGATTCGCTTCTCGGCCTGGAACCGTCGGATTATGACTTTACGACCAACGCCCTGCCGGAGGAAATCATCCGCTGCTTTGAGCATACCGTCGCAACCGGTATCCGTCACGGTACCGTCACGGTGGTTATGGATCACGCCCCGTTTGAAGTCACTACCTATCGCACCGAAACCGATTATACCGATCACCGGCATCCAAGCCGGATTTGCTTTGTAAACAATATCACTGAAGATCTTGCCCGACGGGATTTTACCATCAACGCCATGGCATATCATCCGAAAACCGGGCTGATTGACCCTTTCGGCGGAAGAGAAGATTGCGAAAACCGGATTCTGCGAACCGTCGGAGTTCCGCAGCAGCGTTTTTGTGAAGATGCTCTGCGGATTCTGCGGCTGTTCCGCTTTGCCTGTCGTTTCGGATTTACCATTGAAAAAGCGACCCGAACCGCCGCCGAAAGGCTCGCAAGTACCTTGCGAAATATCAGTGTCGAACGAGTGGCTGACGAACTCTTCCGCATTATTGGGGCCGATTTTTTCGAACCGCTCGAAACATTCATTTCACACGCAGGCCTTTCCTTTCTTGGAATTCATACTTCCTCGGGCCTTTCCGTCCTATGTGACCTTCCGAACGAAAAAGCCATTCGTTTTTATGCTTTTTGTGAGTCCTGCCGGATTCATCCGGTTAAGTTCGCCGAACATCTCAAATGCGATCGGGCCTTATGTCATACTTTGCAAAATCTCGGTGAAATTCTTCCCGTTCTTTCATCCGACCGTATCGAACTAAAGCGATTGCTGAGCCGCTACCCAACCGAAGATGTTCGTCGGGCATTCATACTCAAAAGATCCGATGCGAGCCAATTAGACGATATTCTCGCAAAGGCTGAACCCTGTCATATCCGGGATTTGGCGATCGACGGTAATGATTTAATTTCCATTGGATTGAATGGGAAAGAAATCGGCAATGTCCTCGCCTGCCTGCTGGATCAGGTCATTGAAAAACCTTCTCTTAACCATCGGGAGAAACTTTTGAAAATCAGCCGTCAATTGCGGAACATACCGTAAAACAAACCATAGAATGATAGTAGCCTTTTTTAAGTCCGGCTGAGTCCGGATATAGCAACTTTCATTCTATGGTTTTTTACGGAGCGATGAAAATAATGAAACCTTTGATTGGTATTCTCGGTTCCGACAACCGGCAGGAAACGCTTTTTTCTCTATTTCAAAAGGAACCGGCGTTTCAAACGGTATATCATCCGGAACCGAAGGATTTTTCAAAATACTCATCCCTGATTTTACCCATTCCCGCCGTGAGCAAAGACCAATTGATTTGCGACCGAAGCGAAGTGCGATATGAGCCGGGTGATTTGGATGAAGCCATCGGAGCCGGGTGCTTGATCATCGGAGGAAAATGCCCCCGGTCAGGTTGGGTAGATGTTTGCAAACGGGACGACTTCAGTTATTATAACGCCGTTTTAACGGCAGAAGGTGCCGTCGCTCTCATCATACAGGAAACGCCCTTCGGCCTTTGGAAGCGGAAATGTCTGATCACCGGGTTTGGCCGGGTTGCTCAGGTTCTGGC
>CAKSNI010000163.1 GCA_934476025.1 uncultured Eubacteriales bacterium
AACCGGTTTTAAAGGTACAAACGGCCTCTTGCCAGGTTTCGCCAACCGGCAGCACCCGGGTGCCGCGATCATCGGTCGCGGTGTAGGTTTCCTGATCGGTTTTAACTGAAATCCGCCCAACATTCAAAGAGGTGTTCATCTGGTCAATCGAGTTGTCTTGATTTTCGGTTTTGGCAAAGCCATAGCCCAGCTGAATGAAGGATTCATGTTCATCCTTCCAATCATCGTGGGAAAGCGACGGAGAAAGAACCCGGAACCGGTAGGTAACCAGGTACTTTGAATTCGCTTCCAGGCGATAGAGGCCGTCTTTATTATTCAGACGGACCCCTCCCCCGGTTGCCCAGGTACGGGAAATCTCCGTTTGACGCTGTTCCAGCACCTTTCCGGCGCCTTCGGCATCTACCCGTCCAAAGCCCCAGGAGTTGTAGCCTATTCCGTCATCTGCCAGGTTGCCGCTGTAATCGCCGCCTTCCGCATCTTCAAACGAAAAGGTTACCGTTTCGTTTTCGGTGATGGGAAGCGGAGTTACAGCAGCAGCCGAAAGAGATAACGGAACAATCAGGGTGGAAATCAGGATCAGCATACCGAGCAGTACGCTGAGAGCCTTTTTTCCGCTGATTTTGTGATCAACTTTCTTCATGCTTTTTCGCTCCTTTTGGTAAAATTCCACTACAAGGTATTGTAATGCTACCACAAATCACGCTGAATTGCAAGCCCATTTTTGCGTTTTCTTATAAAATTTTTTAAAAGTGATTGAATATTTTCATTCGTAAATCAAATGTTCTGAAAAATTTGGAAAAACAGGAATATTTTTTTATATTCATAATTGCCGTTTCCGGCGTCGGCGGGGGCATATCGCCGAATTCCAACTTTTTTCCTTTTTTGCGGCGATGGGAATTTTCAGGGGGTTCCCGGCAAAAAAATGCCGGGAGAACTGCACAGGGCAGTTCTCCCGGCGGAAAGTATTTTTTAAAAGTCTGCCGGCTTTTTATATTAAAAGCCCGGGCAGCCACTGCCGTCCTATGGCAGTGGCCGGCAGAGGCCCCTTCCGATTCCATCAGGCTGCCTTTTCCTTTTTTACCCGCATAGCGCGCAGGGCGTTGCAGACGGCCAGCACCATTACGCCGACATCGGCAAAGATCGCTACCCACATTCCCACCAGCCCAAACAGGCTGAGAAGCAGGCAGGCGAATTTCACAAACAGCGCAAAGCCGATATTTTCATACACAATGGCCACGGTTTTCCGGCTGATTTTCATGGCAGTGGTAATTTTTCCGATATCGTCGTCCATCAGCACCACATCAGCAGCTTCAATGGCGGCATCGCTGCCCAGGGCACCCATAGCAATTCCGATATCCGCCCGGGTAAGCACGGGAGCATCATTGATCCCATCGCCGACAAAGGCCAGTACCTCCCCCTTTTGACGGGTTTTCAGCAATTCTTCCACCCGGGTTACCTTATCGGCCGGAAGCAGCTGCGAATAGCAGCGATCGATTCCGCACTTTCCGGCAACATCGCGGGCAACCGCTTCGTTATCTCCGGTCAACATGACGGTTTGACGAATGCCGTTCTTTTTTAAACGGGCAATATTCGCCCGGCAATTCGGTTTGATCTGATCGCTGATCAGCACCGAACCGGCAAATTCCTGTTCCACCGCCACATAAACTACCGTTCCGACCTGCGGATTTTCGGTTGCCGACACTCCGATTTTTTGCATCAGTTTCCGGTTGCCGACGGCAATAGGCTTTCCGTCAACCACCGCCTGAATGCCATAGCCGGCGGTTTCGGTTACTTCATCGGCCGGGTGCAATTCCCGTTTGCAGGCCGTTTTCAGGCTCACGGCAATCGGATGAGAGCTTGCCTGTTCGGCACAGGCCGCATAGTAAAGCAGATCGTCCCGATCCCAACCGTTTTCGCAGGAAACCTCGCTCACGGCAAAAACGCCGCGGGTCAGGGTTCCGGTTTTATCCAGTACAAGAATTCCGGTTTTGCTCAATTGTTCCAGATAGGTAGAGCCCTTCACCAGAATTCCGCGGGAGGAAGCCGCCCCGATACCGGCAAAGAAACCGAGCGGAATGGAGATCACCAGTGCACAGGGGCAGCTGATAACCAAGAAGGTCAGCGCCCGGATCACCCATTTGGAAAAGAGAAATTTTCCGACGGCAAAATAGCTGATAACCGGAGCAATCAGGGCCACCGCCAAAGCGGCGATGCAGACCGCCGGGGTATAATACCGGGCAAATTTGGTAATAAAGTTTTCCGACCGGGATTTTTTCATGCCGGAATTTTCCACCAGTTCGAGAATTTTGGCCACGGTGGATTCCCCGAATTCCTTTTGGGTTTCCACGGTAATCTGACCGCTTAAATTGATACAGCCGCTGATGACGCTGTCCCCTGCCCCGATCTGGCGCGGAACGCTTTCCCCGGTCAGTGCGGAGGTATCCAGCGAGCTGCTGCCTTCGCAGACCACCCCGTCAATCGGAACCTTTTCTCCGGGGTTCACCCGAATCCGGGTGCCGACGGCCACTTCCTCCGGATCGACCTTCTGCCATTTGCCGTCTATTTCAACATTGGCGTAATCCGGGCGGATATCCATCAGGGCGGAAATATTCCGGCGGCTTTTTCCGACCGCCACGCTTTGGAAAAGTTCCCCCACCTGGTAAAACAGCATAACGGCAGCCGCTTCGGCCAAATCGCCCAGGCACAGAGCGCCGACCGACGCAATGGCCATCAGGAAATTTTCATCGAAAACCTGCCCTTTCAAAATGCCCTTACCGGCCTTTTTCAGAATATCGTAACCGATTACCGCATAGGCCGATAAATAACAAACCAGCTGCACCCAAAGCGGCAAAATCAGCACATGATCCAGAATAAAAGTGGGAATCAGCACCGCCGCCGAAATCAGGATGCGAATCAACATTTTTTTCTGTTTCTTATTCATAGCCGTTATTCCTCGATCAGAATATCGCAGTCATCTTCTACTTTTTTACAGTTTTTCAGGGCCTGTTTCATCACCGCTTTTTCATCGGCGCCTTCTTCAAATTCCACTTTGCATTTTAAGGTCATGAAATTGATAACAGCGTCCTTCACGCCCGGGGTTTTCTGAATGGCTTCTTCCATTTTGGCGGCGCAGTTGGCGCAGTCGACTTCGATGGCATAGACTTTTTTCATAAAAGGTCCTCCTTATTCTTCTACATGTTCCATTCCCATACTGAGAACGGTACGGACATGATCATCATCCAGGGAATATACAATCATTTTTCCTTCGCGGCGAAACCGCACCAGTTTGGCGTCTTTCAGCAATTTCAGCTGGTGGCTGACCGCCGATTGGCTGAGATTTAAAATCTGAGCAATATCCCAAACGCACAGTTCGCTTTCAAACAGGGCATAGAGAATGCGGATCCGGGTGGTATCACCGAACACCTTAAACAATTCCGCCAGATCATACAGATGTTCTTCAGCCGGCTGTTCCGCCAGTACTTTCTGCACGATTTCCGGATGTACCATCAGATACTCATTGTTT
>CAKSNI010000164.1 GCA_934476025.1 uncultured Eubacteriales bacterium
GCTCGGAATCGGTGCGGATGAATGTACACCCGACGGTCGCTTTGCTCTGACGGCCTGCCGCTGCATCGGTGCCTGCGGTCTCGCGCCGGTTTTAACTGTAAATGAAGAAGTTTACGGCCGTTTGACCGAAAATGATGTAGAGGGCATTCTGAAGAAATACAGCTGAGTCTTGCCTGTTAACCCTGAATTTTTCAAAAAGGATCGGTACCGCTATGAAAATCAGCAGAATCAAGGAACTTTTGAATGCCGATGTGCTTTGCAACGAAGCGCTGCTTTCCAATCATGTATATTCCGCCTGCGGAAGCGACATGATGAGCGACGTTCTTGCGTATGTTAAGGATCAGGCTGTTTTGTTGACCGGGCTGGTGAATTCTCAGGTCATTCGCACGGCGGAAATGATGGACATGGTTTGTATTGTATTCGTCCGTTCCAAAATGCCGACACAGGAAATGAGAGAACTTGCCGAGGAAAGCGGAATCGTTCTTCTTGCAACCGACAAGAGAATGTATGAAGCCTGCGGAATTCTGTACAGCAACGGGCTGGTCGGAAATGCGGTGAAAAATGGCTGATCCGTTGACTTTTTGTTACGAAGTGGACGGCTCGGATTTTACATCGGCCGGTCAGGCTTCGGTTCGCGTGAAAAAGAATCTTCGTCAGTTGGGGCTTCCGGCTGAAATCATCCGTCGGGTTTCCATCGCTATGTACGAAGGGGAAATCAATATGGTGATCCACGCCGGCGGAGGAAAGGCCTGCGTCATGGTGGATCAGGATGCCGTAACCATTCAACTGACCGACAGCGGTCCGGGCATTGCCGATATCGACAAAGCGATGCAGGAAGGGTTTTCGACCGCCAGTGAAACGGTTCGTTCTCTTGGGTTCGGGGCCGGAATGGGCCTGCCGAATATGAAGAGATACACCGATTCCATGCAAATCGATTCGGCTCCCGGAAAGGGAACACGAATTGAAATGAAGGTCTTTTTGCCGACTTCCTGAAAAATCGGTTCCGCTTCAAAAACGGAGGGGATTTCTTGAATACTTACCGGCACTCGGTTTATCTGGACGAACAAAAATGCGACGGCTGTTCCAGTTGTTTGCGGCATTGCCCGACTGAGGCAATCCGGATTCGAAACCGCAAGGCATCAATCGATATGAACCGCTGCATTGATTGCGGAGAATGCATTCGGGTTTGCCCCCAAAAGGCAAAAAAGGCGGCCTGCGGCAGTTTGGAACAGATGAAAAATTATCGTTATACCGTGGCGCTTCCGGCTCCTTCTCTATATGGTCAGTTTGACAATCTCGAGGATATCAACTGCGTATTGATGGGGCTTAAGAGAATCGGTTTTGACGATGTGGTGGAAGTGGCGGCCGCGGCGGAACTTGTTTCGGCCTATACCCGGCTTTATCTCAAAGAACATGAGGTAAAAAAACCGGTGATCAGTTCGGCATGTCCGGCAATTCTTCGCTTGATCGGGCTGCGTTTTCCAACCCTTAACGACCATATTCTGCCCATGCTGCCTCCTATGGAGATTGCAGCGAAGGCGGCCCGGGAAAAGGCCAAAAAGGAACATCCGGAACTAATGGATTCGGACATCGGAATTTTCTTTTTATCGCCCTGCCCGGCCAAAGCCAGTTATGTGAGCAATGGGTTTGCCGATTACCGAAGCGAAGTGGATGTAGTAGTCCCGGCCAGTGATGTGTATTTTCGTTTGATCCATGCCATGAAAAGAGAAGACAGTGCCGAATCGCTCTCCGGCTCCGGGGTCATCGGAATCAGCTGGGCCTCCAGCGGTGGGGAAGCGACGGCGATTTTCAGCGACAGCTATTTGGCTGCCGATGGAATTGATCACTGCATTCATGTATTGGATCAGATTGAAAACGGCAGCATCCCGAAACTGGAATTTGTGGAACTGAATGCCTGCACCGGCGGGTGCGTCGGCGGCGTGCTGAATATTCAGAATCCGTTTGTGGCAAAGGCGAGACTTCGCACTCTGCGCCGGTATTTACCGGTTTCCCAGAATTTTATTGACAGTCGCACCACCCATGATGTTCCGTCGGATTATTTGTTCCGGGAACTTCCGGCTTATCGGCCGATTTCGGTTCTCAGTAACAACATGACGGAATCGTTGCGGATGATGTCGGAAATCGTTCGCCTTCGCTCCCGGCTCCCGGGGGTGGATTGCGGATTCTGCGGCGCTCCGAATTGCCGGGCGTTTGCCGAAGATGTTGTTCGTAAGAAATGTTCTCAGACCGACTGCCCGCTGGCCGGGCTCTACGGTTCTGCTGAACCGGAGAAAGGCGGGGGAGAAGTTGACGGTTCGTGAATTGATGGATCAAACCGGGCTGCAGGTTGTAAACCTTGCCAATCCCGAAGCGCCGATTCACGGGGTTTATTGCGGCGATTTGCTCAGTTGGGTAATGGCCAAAGCCAAAACCGGCAATCTTTGGCTGACCATTATGACCAATCTGAACACCCTGGCGGTGGCGAGCCTTTGCGAGGTTTCCTGTTTGATTCTGACCGAAGGCGTTACAGTGGATGCTGAGTTTTTAAAAACCGCCGCTATGAAGGAAATCAATGTTGCCAAAACGGCGGAAAGCACCTATGAGTTTGCTGCCCGCCTTTCCGGGATACTATGAGTTTTCTGACTTATGATCTTCATGTTCATTCCTGTCTTTCCCCTTGTGGGGATGATACCAGCACTCCGGCTGCCATTGCCGGGATGGCAAAACTCAACGGTTTGGATGTGGTGGCATTAACCGATCACAACACCGCTCAGAACTGCCCGGCTTTTTTTCGGGCGGCCCGGCATTACGGGGTAATTCCGGTAGCCGGGATGGAACTGACCACGGCTGAGGATATTCATGTGGTTTGCCTTTTCCGTTCTCTCGAAGGGGCGTTGGCCTTTGATTCTGCATTGGAAGAATTTCGCGCAGCGGTTCCCAACCGGCCGGATATTTTCGGAAACCAACGAATTGTGGATGAAGAAGATCGGCTGGTTCGGGAAATTGACAACCTGCTGATCAATGCGCTGGATTTGTCGATTGAACAGGTGGTCGAAACGGTAGTTCCTTATGGCGGAGCGGCTTTTCCGGCCCATGTGGAAAAAGAATCCAACGGAATTCTGGCCATTTTGGGGGCCTTCCCGTTGTCGTGCGGCTTTACGGCTGCCGAAGTGTCTGAAAAGGGAAAAATTCCTTTGGTTCAGCAGCGATGCGGTTTAAGCGAAAATCGCTTTCTGGTTTCTTCGGATGCTCATGTTCTTTGGAATCTGAAGGAAGGCGGAACGCCGCTGCCCTTTGAAATCCGGAATCCGGAAAGAGCGGCCGATGAACTGGTGGATTGGCTGCAGCGGTCGGAAAAATAAGCAGGAAGGAAACGGTATGAAGGAACTCTCTCTGAATATCCTGGATATAGCGGAAAATTCGGCCAAGGCCGGGGCTTCCCGCATCGGGATTTCCTTATTTGAAAATGATCAAACACTTACCATCGAAATCAATGATAACGGCTGTGGGATGAGCCGGGA
>CAKSNI010000165.1 GCA_934476025.1 uncultured Eubacteriales bacterium
TAACAATTTCTTCAATTAAAGAAGGAATATCCTGATAGTGATAGTAAAAGGAATTGCGGTTAATTCCGCAATCTTCTACAATGCTGCGGACGCTGATCTTGGAAATCGGTAATTCGTTCAGAAGTTTCAGAAAAGAAGCCTTAATGGCCTGTTCAGTAAAATTCGGCACGATATCCTCCTGGAAGATAAAATGAAACAACCAGAAATTCCGGCAACGATATTGTACCATACCGTCGAAAATTTTTCAAGTTTTTTAAGAGAAATTGCCGATCACCGCAAGCGGAGAATCTGTTCGAACAATTCCTCCAGCGGCAGCAAAAAACGGTCATACCGGTAATGCTCCACGGCGTAGGAATGGGCGTTTTCCGCAATGGTGTGCCGCAGATCGGGCTGCAAATAGAGTTTTTCCAAACTGTCAAACCATTCCGATTCATCGCACAAAACCCCGTTTTTCCAGGGATCGATGATATCCGGATAAACGCCGATTTTCGAAACCACCGAAGGCACCTTTACCAGCCCGGCCTCGAAAAACTTCAATTCGGATTTGCAGGCATTGAAAGGATAACGAACCAGAGGAGCGATGTTGACATCCACCCCTGCGATTTCATACTGAAGTTCCTGATACGAACAAAGAGGCCGAATTTCCACACGGCCAAGTTGATGAAATTGTTTCAGTTTACCGCGCAGGCTCATAAACCCGACAATTTTCAAAGAGACATCCGGATAACGGGTCATCAATTGAGCCAAAGCGTCCTGACACAGGTTAAAATCGTTTTGATGAGAAGGCGAGCCGGAAAAATAGCCGATACAAAATGATTCCGGCCGATAAGTCCGGGCACGGAGTGCCTCTTCCGAACAAAGCTCCTGTTCCTGATTATAATAATTCGGAACAATATAGACCGGGCGCTGAAAATCTTCCGACAAATGATCCTTCAAATCCGGTGTGGTACAAATGCTGCAGTCGCACTCCTTTGCCACCAACCAATGCCCAATGGACATCCCGTACAAGTGTTTGATCGTATCCCGCCCGACAACCTTCCATCCGAGGTTATTGACATAACTGAGAACAAAATTGGGATTATAGATCAAATCATCCACATCGTATGCCACCGGGATGGAATAATGCCGACTAAGTGCCAGCAGGTTGTTGACATTGTTATCCATTTCGGTACGCTGCATAACAAAAAGTGAAATAAACCGGATATAGGGCAAAATTTGCGGAATTTCCCAGGTTTCAAAGCAAACCAGATCAAATTTCCGGCTGCTGAGCAGGGTTTGGCGAAAATTATAAAACCGGTACCGAAAGGTGGAATTATTGAATTCTGTAGCGATGTAAACGATCTTCCGATTCCCGGTTTGACGCAGCAGTTCCGTGATCCGGGTGCCGAAATTCGAATAATCCATCTGAAGCGGATATTCTTTACGATTTTCAACAGTATACATAATTATTTGATTGATTGCTCCCTCATAAAATCGGTAGTTTCCTGGAAATTTTCACGCCAATCTCCGAAGGTGTGGGTGTGCTTTTCAAAATTTTCCCGGCGGCGCTGCGGATCCTGTGCAAGGCGAATGGCTGCCTGCAGGCCTTCCAGCATCGATTCCAGATCCAAATCCGCCATAACAATGTTTTCCGAAAAATTGCTCAAATCCTGCTTGTTGGCATAACGGTTGGTCAGGGCGACCGCTCCGGCCGAAACAGCATCCAGCGGCGGATAGGACGGATGCGGTGTATAAATCATGGAATAGCACAGGTCTATTTGGGAGAGAAAATCACAATATTCCTCCCAGCTCATTGCGCCGCGGCATTCAAAACGGACCCCCGTATCAAATTCAAACCGCGGAATAGAGTTGTCTCCGATTACGGTGATCGTCCATTTTTCCGGATCGAGAATCCCGCGTTTGAACGCTTCGTTAAGCACCTCAACGCCAAAGAAGAAAATATTACGCTGATGCCCCGGGCGACCGTAAAAGAACAGTTTGTACCGATCTTTTTCCTGAAAACTCTCAGAGGAAGGCTTGAGGAGGTTGTGGGAGAAAACCGGCTGAAAAACGCACCCATTTTCCCGAACATTCCGATAGCCGTGATCACACAGATAATCATACAGCAGCTTGGAATTGACAATCGGGATGATCCGCTTATCCGACAGAACCTGGAAGGCGCGCAGCGCTTTATCGCCGTGGTCATAGAAAAAGGTTTCGACTTCCTGCATAATGTAGAAAATCTTTCCGGTAATATTCGGGGTGTTCAAAACCGAAAACGCGTTTTCCCACATAGTGCAAAGGAAATCGTCTTTGGGATCCACCTCCAGATAACAATTGGAATTGTACGAAAAATAGCTGACATCAAAATTGGCTTCCAGTCCGAACAGTTTGTTGAATTCCCCGAAAATGCCCGGATCCGGCTGCTGCGAGATAATTCTCAGGTTGATATGAAACCGGTTGCAGTAAACAATGGCAAGCAACAATGCGGTTGCCTTTCCGCCGAAAAAGGCACTGTGGTCGAATCCGTTATAAATGATATTCAGACGGTGTTCTTTTAAAGGAGCACTGACGGAGGTTTTTAAGGGGGTACAATTGAGAAAATACCGATCCAACATCTGAGAGGCCGTCATGCGTTTTACAGTGGGCGGCTGATAGGACGGGTTTTCAATTTGAAAATCCAGGCATTCTATCACCGGATTTTTGCGGCATTTTCCGTGCTGTTCCAAAAACTCCTTCGTATTGAACAATTCGCTCGGATTTCTCAGTTCCTTTGCCCCAAACCAGTAATAATGCTCCGCCGGATCAACGGCGGTAGCGTCCATATCCGGATAGGTATCCCGATAATATTCCTCATCAAAATACTCGGAATTCCGGATTCTCAGAATTTCCAGTGCGGCCAGTTGAGGGTTTTCCTTTTTGAAAAACCGTTTGGCAATCTTTTTTGCTTTGCGTAAAATACGCCCCATAATTTTTTTCACATCCGTTTTGATCCAAAATATTTCCAATTCATTTAGAAATGCCCTATCAGTATAGCATATTCTTCCGAAAATCGCAACCGTTTTCCTTCATCACTGCCATTTTCACCGAAAAACCGCCGAAAAGAAAACTTTTCGGCGGTTTTGAAATGCAGAAGCAGAAAATCAGTATTGATATTTTTTCCGGCCGGTGTAGCTGGTATGCAGCGCATGGTGTGCCTTTTCACAGCCGAAAGATTCAAACCATTTCCCTTCCCCGTAAAGTTCTTTGATAATCGGGGACTGATGGGATTTGCGGAGGACCGCGGCTTCATCCTGATCATAGAGAGCCTTGGCACGCAGGGCCTTGAGATCCACCGTGTCGCGAACCGACTGCGGCTGAATCGGCTGACCACCGCCGTTGACGCATCCGCCCGGGCAGCACATAATTTCGATAAAGGCCCACCCGTCCGGATTGCCGGCTTTGAGTTTGTCCATCACCAGTTTGGCATTGGCAGCACCGGATGCAACGCAGAGTTTGAGGGGGGTACCGGCCACTTCTACCGTGGTTTCCTTGATTC
>CAKSNI010000166.1 GCA_934476025.1 uncultured Eubacteriales bacterium
CTTTATAGGTAAAAGGAAAAGCCTGTGTTTTCTTAAAACTTTTCAAAGACCGTCGCCGGCGGTCTTTTTCCGGTCGAATCGGGTAACTGATCTGCGGCCTGTCAAAATCATGAGTACGGGGAATGAAACTGTGGATAGATTCGTAATTCACGGCGGGAAGCCGTTAAAGGGAGAAGTCACCATCAGTGGTGCAAAAAACGCGGCAGTCGCCATTCTTCCGGCTGTTTTGCTTGCGGACGAGCCATGCCGGATTGAAAATCTTCCGGATATTTCCGATGTTTCGCTGATTGTCCGGGTTCTTTCGGCACTGGGGGCCAAGGTGGAATGCCTGGATCAGCATAGTGTTTTGATCGATCCGACCACCGCTCAGCGGTATGCCGTTTCGGCCGAAATGGCACGGGGAATGCGGGCTTCCAGCTATTTTCTGGGGGCTTTGCTCGGAAGAATGCATCGGGCTAAAGTGGCGCCTCCGGGCGGCTGCGATTTCGGGGTTCGGCCGATTGATCAGCACATCAAAGGCTTTGAGGCTCTGGGTGCCGATGTTTCCATTGAGGAAAATATGGTCATTTGCCGGGCTTCGGAACTGCGGGGCGGCTTTGTTTACTTGGATGTTGTTTCGGTGGGGGCCACCATCAATATTATGCTGGCTGCCGTTAAAACTCCGGGCATGACGGTGATTGAGAACGCCGCCAGAGAACCGCATATTGTGGATCTGGCCAATTTTCTCAATTCCATGGGCGCCAATATTATGGGCGCCGGCACCAATGTGATTAAAATTCGTGGCGTTTCGTATCTGCATGGGGTGGATTACAGCATCATTCCCGATCAGATTGAAGCCGGCACCTACATGGTGGCGGCTGCGGCTACGGGCGGGGATGTAACCATCAACAATGTTACTCCAAAACATCTGGAATCCATTGTGGCCAAATTGGTGGAATCCGGAGCGCAGGTGCAGCTGTTTGACGAATCGGTTCGGGTCAGCATGACCGGCCGGCCGCATCGCTGCAACATCAAAACCATGCCGCATCCCGGTTTTCCAACGGATATGCAGCCGCAGTTTACGGCCTATCTTGCCTTGGCTGAAGGCGAAAGTGTGATCACCGAGGGCGTTTGGGACAATCGTTTCCGCTATGCGGCGCAGCTTCAGAAAATGGGCGCGCGGATTCAGGTGGAGGGGAAAAAGGCGATTGTAACCGGTCAGGAATCGCTGCATCCGGCGGTTGTGGAAGCCACCGATCTTCGGGGCGGCGCGGCTATGGTGATTGCCGGGCTCTCCTGCCGCGGAGAAAGTGTGATTACCGATATCCGCCATATCGAACGCGGATATGAAGATATTGTTTACAAACTTTCGCTGCTCGGGGCGGATATTGTACGACTTTCCTGATCTTTCCCGGAATTTCACCCATGGGTGAAATTCCGGTTTACTATATTTCGGAGGAATGACGTATGGCAAAATTTTGTCCGCTTTTCAGCGGAAGCAAGGCAAACTGTACATACTTCAGTAAAGACGGGCAGACGGTTTTAACGGATGTCGGGGCATCGCTGAAGGCCACCGAGGAAGCGCTTCGGCAAATCGGGGATTCCCTGGATCGGGTTCGGGCGATTCTGATCACTCATTCTCACAGCGATCATGTGGCCGGGCTTTCCCGAATTGTTCGAAAATACAGTATACCGGTTTTGGCTACCCAAACCACCCTGCAAACTCTGTGGCAGAAAAATATTCTGCCGCCGCAGGCCGGAATTCCGATAGAAGAAGGGTGCGAGGTGGCCGGTCTGCGCGTGACGCCCTTTGCGACTTCCCATGACTGCCCCGGTTCCTGCGGGTATCGGTTTGAACTGCCGGATGGTATGGCGGTGGCAATCTGTACCGATCTCGGCGTGGTAACGCCGGAGGTAAAAGCAGCGATCCTCGGCTGCCGTTTGGTACTGCTGGAATCCAATCATGATTTGCAGATGCTGAAAAACGGTCCTTATCCGGCTCCCCTCAAACTGCGGATTGCGTCAGATCAGGGGCATCTTTCCAACGGGGCTTGCTCGGCACAACTCGGCGGGCTGCTGGAAAGCGGTACCACCCGGTTTATTTTGGGGCATTTGAGTGAGCAGAACAATCTTCCCACCCTGGCGGGGCAGACCGCCCGGGCGGCTCTTTGCGATGTTCGGGCCGTGGAGGGGAGAGATTATCTGCTGAAGGTGGCTGCGGCTCAAAATCGGGATGTGATTTACTTATGATGAAAATCCGGTTGATTGTGATGGATAAATGCCGTCAGTCGTTTTACCTGCAGGCGGCGGCCGAATACCAAAAGCGGTTGAGCCGGTATTGCCGGCTGGAGGTAACGGAACTGAACCCGGTTCGTCTGGCGGACCGGCCGTCTTTGCAGCAGGTGGAAGCGGCACTGCAAAAGGAGGCGGAACTGATTCGGAAGGTGCTGCCGGAGCAAACCGTCCCGGTGGTTCTTTGTGTGGAGGGAAAACAACAAACCAGTGAACAGTTTTCCCGGTGGCTGTGCCGTCAACGGGATTTCGGCGGAGGGGATGTTTCTTTTGTGATCGGCAGCTCCCACGGGCTGGCCGATTCGGTGAAAGAGGCTGCCGCGCAAAAACTTTCCTTTTCGCAGATGACCTTTCCTCACGAATTGGCCCGGGTTGTTTTGCTGGAACAGATTTATCGGGCATTTAAAATCGATGAGGGGTCCCCGTACCATAAATAACTCTTTTAAAAGGGGCGCGGGAGCGGCCTTTTGGAAAAGATGTTCAAAAAAACGGGAAAACCTGAAAAAACGGGCAAAAAATGCTTGACCTTTCTCTTGAATTGTGATAAAATCGTAGTACCTCTGAAGAGTCTTGCCATTGGCAAAAACTCTGGTTTTAGTCAGGATCGTCCGGTCCGGTGGTGTGCTTTATTTTCCGAACAGGCGACATACGTTTCGGGAAAACCGAAAAAGGGCGGTCAAACCGAGGGAGGCGTGATGCTGCAGCTTTTGCAGCAAAAAAATATTTCCGTAAAGCGGGAGGTGCCGTTATGAGAGTTAAAATTACCCTTGCTTGCACAGAGTGCAAACAACGCAACTACAACACAATGAAAAACAAGAAAAATGATCCGGACAGACTTGAAATGAATAAATATTGCAAGTTCTGCAGAAAGCACACCCTTCACAAGGAAACCAAGTAAGGAGTTGGAGTTATGCTGAAAAAAATTGACAAAGCCGTTCAGATTCTTGCTGCGGTTTTCGGCTTGGCTGCTCTGTTTTTCTTCTTCTTTTCCTTTGTGAATTTCGAAATGGCTTCGGGCAATGTTTCGGCCAGCGGAATGCAATTGGCATTCGGCGGTAAGCTGAACAGCGATCTGGGTGCAATTTCCAAATCCGGAAAATTCCTGTTTGTTTTCTGGGTTGGGGTTTTGAGCCTGATCCTGAGCATCAGCGCGGTTTTCAAAAAATCCGCGAAACTCACCTACTGGAACAGCGGTTTTGCCGTCGGCACGGCCATTTATATG
>CAKSNI010000167.1 GCA_934476025.1 uncultured Eubacteriales bacterium
GCGGACATACCAGTTACTCATCTGATCCACAAAATCCTGCAGTGCCCGGGCAGCTTCCGGAATCCGATAGGCATTCAGATTTTCATCCACCGCTTTGACCGCACTGTTCAATTCGGAAAGCAGCCACCGATCCATTACCGTAAGGGCGCAATCCTTCGGATCAATTCCCGCAGCATCAAATTCATCAATATTGGCATAGAGAACATAGAAAGAATAGGTGTTCCAGAGGGTCCCCATAAACTTCCGCTGGCCTTCCGTTACGGCTTTTCCGTGGAAACGGTTCGGCAGCCACGGAGCGGAATTGGTATAGAAATACCACCGGATCGCATCGGCCCCGTAAGAATTCAGCGCGTCAAACGGATCCACGGCATTGCCCTTGGATTTACTCATTTTCTGGCCGTTTTCGTCCTGAACATGGCCGAGAACAATGACATTTTTGAAGGGGGCTTTATTGAACAGCAGCGTAGAAATGGCCAACAGCGAATAGAACCATCCGCGGGTCTGATCCACCGCTTCGGAAATAAAGTCAGCCGGGAACTGTTCTGCAAAGAGTTTTTGATTTTCAAAGGGATAATGATGCTGGGCAAAAGGCATGGAACCGGAATCAAACCAGCAGTCAATGACTTCGGGAACACGGTGCATCTCTTTTCCGCATTTTTCGCACGGGAAGGTCACCGCGTCAATAAACGGGCGATGCAATTCAATGTTTTCCGGGCAGTTTTTGGAAAGCGATTTCAGCTCTTCGATGCTGCCGATGCTGTGCAGATGGCCGCATTCGCATTGCCAGATATTCAGCGGAGTTCCCCAGTAGCGGTTTCTGGAAAGGCCCCAATCCTGAACATTTTCCAGCCAATCGCCGAATCTTCCTTTCCCGATGCTTTCCGGGATCCAGTTGACGGTATTGTTGTTGCGGATCAAATCCTCTTTCACTGCCGTCATTTTGATAAACCAGGATTCCCGCGCATAGTAAATCAGCGGCGTATCACAGCGCCAGCAGAAGGGATAGTCATGCTCGAATTTCGGTGCGGCAAACAGCATCTGCCGTTTTTCCAAATCGCCGAGAACCAGCGGATCGGCCTCTTTGACGAATTTGCCGGCATAAGGAGTTTCGGCAGTCAGATTCCCTTTGGAATCCACAAACTGAACAAACGGAAGGTCGTAGCGTCTGCCGACCCGGGCATCATCCTCACCGAAAGCCGGAGCGCAGTGAACAATGCCGGTACCGTCGGTCATGGTGACATATCCGTCACACATTACGAAAAACGCTTTTTTGTGCTGCTTTTCGGCGGCCTCTCCGGCACAGGCGTACAGAGGTTCGTATTCTTTGTATTCCAGTTCCCTGCCGGGGAAGGTTGCCAGAACTTCATAAGCGGCCTGATCGTCGGTTTTCAGTTTACCGAGCACCGAATCCAAAAGTGCCTCTGCCATATAATAGGTATACCCGTCGGCCGCCTTTACCCTGCAGTAGCGTTCATCGGGGTTCACGCAAAGGGCCACATTGGAGGGAAGGGTCCAGGGAGTGGTCGTCCAAGCCAGAAAATAAGCATCCTCCCCCTTGACTTTAAAGCGGACCACCGCACTGCGTTCTTTGACCGCCTTATAGCCCTGCGCCACTTCGTGCGAAGAAAGCGGGGTTCCGCAACGGGGGCAGTAGGGAACGATTTTAAAGCCTTTATATAAAAGACCTTTTTCGTAAATCTTTTTCAGCGCCCACCATTCCGATTCAATGAAATTGTTATCGTAGGTAACATAGGGATGATCCATATCGGCCCAAAAACCGACGGTTTTGGAAAAATCCTCCCACATTCCTTTATATTTCCAAACGCTTTCTTTACAGTGAGCAATAAACGGTTCCAGCCCGTACTCCTCAATCTGCTCTTTTCCGTCCAGGCCGAGTTTCTTTTCCACTTCCAATTCCACCGGAAGACCGTGGGTATCCCATCCGGCCTTTCGCGGAACCATATATCCCTTCATCGTCCGGTACCGGGGGATCATATCCTTGATCACCCGGGTCAGCACATGGCCGATATGTGGTTTGCCGTTTGCAGTCGGAGGCCCGTCATAAAAAACATACGGAGTCCCCTTGGCACGGCTGTCAATGCTCTTTTCAAAAATATTTTCCCGATCCCAGAATTCTTTGATTTTCTTTTCTTCTTCCACGAAATTCGGGCTGGAGGATACTTCATCGTACAACATTCGCATAACATCCTTTCAAAAAATAAGGCTCTCGCCCATAACAGGACGAAAGCCATGACTTGCGTTATACCACCCATTACAGCATACTGACATATGCGGCCCCGATAACGGCGGACAACCGGAGAAGCCTGGGGCAAAACTGCCCTCGACCCACAACTCGGGAGTGATTTTCGTCTTTTGCGGCCATCGACCGGGCTTCCACCGCCCCCGATTCGCTGAACTGCCGACAAAAGAGTACTCTCTCCGTCTTCGTTTTTCACTTATGCCTCTATTATAGCATTCTTTTTTCAAATTGCAACCTTTTTTCGGGAAAAGTTTTGCTTTTTAAAAAAGAAGAAGTCACTTTGCCTTTTTGTCGGAACGGCCGACCGGAAGCTGCGAAAGAACAATGGCTGAAAACATCACCAGACAACCGGCGATTTCCCGAAGGCTGAGAGAAGCGCTTTTATGCCCGAGAACCGCGAACAGCACCCCAAACAAAGCGGCAAACACCGATTCCAGGCTCATAATCAGCGATGCTGCCGTCGGATTGCGGCTTTTTTGCTGCCCGACGATCTGCAGGGTGTAGGCCACGGCACAGGACATAACTCCGAGATACAAAAACGACGGAGCCGCTCCGGAGAGTTGAGCCGGAGAGGGATGTTCGAAAATCAGCGTCGGAATCAGAGAAAGCAGACCGCAAACCAAAAACTGCACACAGGAAAGAGAGACTCCGTCCACCCGGTCGCCAAAAGAACTGATACACAAAATCTGAAAAGTGAAGGCGAGCGCGCAGCAAAGCATTATCAAATCCCCGGTATACAGACCGCTTAACCCGTTTTGTGAACAAAGCAGCCACAATCCGGCCACCGCTACCGGAACCGAAACCGCCACCGGGATGGTTGGTTTCTTTCCCCGGAAAATTTCAAAAATCGGTACCAAAACCACATATAAAGCCGTGATAAAGCCGCCGCGGGCCGAAGCAATCACATTTTCGGGATACAGCCCAATGGCCGCCTGTTGAAAGTTCACGGCAATGCACAGAAAAACCCCGCAAAGAACACCGGCCGCCACAAGCTGTTTTTTGCCCTTCCTATCCCCGGGAAGAACCGGTTGCTTTCTGACACGGCTGCGAAGGCAGATATAAAGGAACAGCACCAGGGAACCGATCAGACTTCGGATTGCATTCAGCGTAAACGGACCAACAAAAGCCGCCGCCCGTTCCTGCATCGGAAAAGCGGCTCCCCAAATGGCCGCCGTAAGAAGCAAAAGCAAGTTTCCGATCAGGCTTTCTTTTTTGTTTGCCTCCATG
>CAKSNI010000168.1 GCA_934476025.1 uncultured Eubacteriales bacterium
CCGACTCACAGTGACCCCGGGGCACTGAGTGCGGAATTGGATTCTACGGCCAATCGGTTGGTGGAGGTTCTGCATAGCTTTGGGGTGGAAACCAAAATTATCGATATCAGCCGCGGCCCGACGGTTACCCGGTATGAACTTCAGCCCTGTGCCGGGGTAAAAATCAGCAAAATTACGGCTCTGGCCGATGATATTGCGCTGAATCTTGCGGCGGCAGGCGTGAGGATCGAGGCTCCGATTCCGAATAAACCCGCCGTGGGAATTGAGGTTCCGAACAAAACCAGCAGTGTTGTCTGCGTTCGGGAAATTCTGGAATCGGCCGCCTTTAAAAACGCCAAAAGCAAATTGACTGTGGCATTGGGCAAAGATATTGCCGGAAATGCCGTGGTTACGGATATTGCCAAAATGCCGCACGGATTGATTGCCGGTGCTACCGGTTCGGGCAAATCGGTTTGCATCAACTCCATCATCATAAGTCTGCTCTATAAAGCCACGCCGGAGGAGGTTAAACTTCTGATGATTGACCCGAAGGTTGTGGAACTCGGCATTTATAACGGGATCCCGCATCTGCTGGTACCGGTTGTGACCGATCCGCGCAAGGCCTCCGGGGCACTGGGGTGGGCTGTTACGGAAATGGAACGGCGTTACCGCCTTTTTGCGGATAACAATGTCCGGGATCTGGCCGGATTTAATCATCTGTGCGAAATGGATACCGATTTAAAAAAATTGCCGCATATTGTGATTATCATCGATGAATTGGCTGATTTGATGATGACGGCTCCCGGAGAAGTGGAAGATGCCATCAACCGTATTGCCGCCAAAGCCCGGGCAGCCGGAATGCATTTGCTGATCGCGACCCAGCGTCCTTCGGTCGATGTGGTTACCGGGGTGATTAAAGCCAATATTCCGACCCGGATTGCCTTTGCGGTTTCTTCCCAGGTTGACAGCCGCACCATTTTGGATATCGGCGGAGCGGAAAAATTGCTTGGACGCGGCGATATGCTCTTTAATCCGGTCGGAGCATCCAAACCGAGCCGGATTCAGGGGTGTTTTGTCAGCGATGAAGAGGTGGAAAAGGTTACGGCCTTTGTGAAGGCGGACCATGCGCCGGATGATAATAACAGCCAACAGATTCTCAGTGAAATTGATCGCTTGGCCGCTTCGGATAAAAAGAATAAAAACGGTTCTGATGAGGAGAACGGCAGTGAAGAAGATACCATGCTTCCCGATGCCATTCGCACGGTTGTGGAATTGGGGCAGGCTTCGACCTCTTTGCTGCAACGAAAATTGAAACTCGGCTATTCCCGTGCCGCCCGGGTGATGGATCAGATGGAACAAAAGGGCGTGATCGGCCCGTACGAAGGGTCCAAACCACGGCAGGTCCTTTGGACGGCAGCCAACCTGATGGAAATGGACGATCGTCATGAAGAAACAAAAGAAGACCAGTAAAATTTCTGTTGCCATCGGGATTCTCTGTGCTGTTCTGTTTGTTTTGCTCTTTGCGATCACCTTTATTGACAGTGACTATATCCCCACCTGGTCCCAACTGTTTTTCTTTACCCAAAAGGCAGATCTGAGTGATCAGATTACCTTTTTGAATGTCGGAAATTCCAATGCCGTTTTGATTCAAAGCAACGGCCGCAATGCCATGGTGGACTGCGGCGGTGAATCGGGCCGGGTTCGGCGCAAATTGCTGCAGCGGAATGTGGAAAACCTGGATTTTTTGCTGTTGACCGACTGGAAACCGGACTGTATGAAAGCGTCGGAAGCATTGCTTTCAGACTTTACGGTATGGAATATCATCACGCCTGATCTGCCCGAAGCCGAGCAGCCGGATTTTGAGTCCTGCCATTCGGTGCTTACTGCCGCTGCCGATCATCAGGTGAACCGCTACATTGCCAAACAGGCGATGCATATGGATGTTGGAGATTTTCGGGTGAGCGTTCTGCAATACAACCGTTCCGGGAAAAACGGCGATACTTCCATTGTGGCCATGGCCAAATGTCGGCAATATCGTTTTCTGCTGGCCGAAAATCTCAGCCCGCAGGGTGAAAAGTTCCTGTTGAAAAGCCGACTGGATTTGGACTGCGATGTAATGACCGTGGCCAATCACGGGGATAAAGAATCCACCGCAGAAGCACTGATTCGTGCGGCATCACCGGATTTTGCCGTGATTTCGGTCGGAAAAGAAAACGAAAACGGGTTGCCGCATCGCACGGTGATTCATCGTCTGGAAGATCAAAACGCCGAAGTCCTTCGTACCGATATTTCCGGTGATATTACTTTTGTGAACGATGAGGATCAACTGCTTTTGAAAACCGCGCCGTAGCCGGTTAAAAGAATCACCCATCACCACGGATCTTTGGGGGAGTATGCGCCATGAAAAACCAAAATCCATCCAAAGAAGATCCGATTCTCCATCATCGCTTTTGTCGGCCGGTTGCGGTTTCTCGTTGCGTTCCGGACGACGGTGCGTTTCTCGGTGTTTCGACTCAAAAGATCGCGGATCTTCCGAAAGAGGAAATTTCACCGATTTCCCGCGGAGATGAAATCCTCCTTGATTTCGGGGATCATTGGGTGGGGTACCTTACCCTGAAAATCGGGCGGGTCGGGTATCAGGATTCTCCGCTTCGCCTGGTGCTTCGATTTGCGGAAATTCCGGCTGAACTGACTCAAAACTGTGCGGATTATGACGGCTGGCCGAATTCCTCCCGGTTCTACGAAGAAACCGTTACGGTTGATGCGCTCCCGGCGGTTGTCCGGCTTCCGCGGCGCTATGCCTTCCGCTATTGCCGAATTTCGGCCCCAAAGAGCCATACGGCCTATTCATTCTAATCCGCAAAATCCCCAAAAAGCCTCCTTTGATCCCGGCAAAGGGCCGGGAGAAAATGATTATATGATCAACCGCTACGGCCATGCGTGGAGTTGTACACCAGCTTATTTTATCCGGATGTATTACGGTATCGAATAATTTCACCGGGCCGCCGAATGTTTGTTCGGCGGCCCGGTTTTTTGCTATTGGCGAACCGGATGAACCGGTGAGTCCGGCTCATCATCGCTGTCCTTTAAATTCTGGAACAAAAGGGAAATGCACCAGATACCGGCCAGAGCAATGACGATATAGATAATTCGGCTGACAATAGAAGCGCTTCCGCCGAAAAGCCAGGCAACCAGGTCAAAACGGAACAGTCCGACGGCTCCCCAGTTCAGGGAACCGATAATAACAAGAATCAGGCATATTTTATTGAACACAGGAATCCCCCCTTTTTTTGGTTCAAAGATAGTTTACCCGAATTTTCGTTTCTCATACCTTTGCCGGAAACCATTCCGCGCAAAGCGCAAAAAGCAGAACCGAAAAAAGCATGAGCAAAAGAGAACGGCACCGTCAGGTGCCGTTCTCCCAGTCTGTCGAATAACCCTAAATTCCAAGCGAGATTTAGGGTTATGAGTTTTGTTTTGGCAAAAAATGTATATAAAT